>JAYUQN010000452.1:0-4131 GCA_043756725.1 Saprospiraceae bacterium | reverse complement strand
CGGCTAAAGCCTGAAATAAGCTCTATTCGCAGCCCACGCCCTAAAGGACGTGGTTAGTCAATAACAGCGTTTATTTCAATTGAACTACTTAAATCTTGTTTGAAAAAAAGTATCAACTATTTAACAAGAAAATGAAACATCCCTAAATTTTCCAAATTTAGTAATTTTTTTTTTTAGTCACCCAAAATTATATCACAACACTTTAATAAAAAAAAAGCTACCAAAGAAAAACTTCGGTAGCTCGCCCAAACAATATAAACACAAATTCTTTTGATTTTTTAAGATTTTTTTGTAATAGTTTATTAATATTTATAATATTATTTGGAATTGAATAGGGAAATACTTTTTTTTGCAGCGTAAATTTTACACCAATTTTTAAAAATGTGACATGATTTAGTAGTATAAATTTTTCCTAATTCTTTTCATCAATCTGTTATCTTCCTTTTAGAGTGCAAAATTAAGTCAATAAGTTTAATATGACAATAACCATTATGGTAATTTTGACCGTATTGCTTGTTTTTAAAACATAATAAATATTAACAATATTACAATAATGTGACAAAACGTGTTAGTAACAACGAATAATTAAAATTAAACCTGTTAATCTTCATGAAACAGCATCCCACTCTATTGGATAATCATTTATTAACTAAGATTGAAGACCTACAAAAAGAGTATCAGCAATATAATTTTGACAGTATACGAACAGAGGCTTATGAATCCCCGCCCCCTTTGCCTATTGACCAATTGTTGCTTGATTCTTTTTCTTCCAATGACGATTCGGTAAAAATAATCTTCGACCCCACAAACTTAAGAGCTTTGGCTATTTCAGACAATATGGAAGCGTTGTTGGGATACAGCATTTTTGATTTTAATAAATATAATACAACGCTTCTATACAGTGTCTTAGACCCAAAGCATTTAATTTTTTTCTCAGAAGTCATGAGATTGGCTATTTCTAACGATATTTATAAGAACAAGAGCATTGAAAAAAAATTTAAACTCACGATGTGTGGCTTGAAAGTGCAATTGAGTAATGGTAAAACAGAACGCTTGCTTTTGCGTTATACGCCTCATTATTTTGCAGAGTGTAACAGTTCTGAAATTGCTATCATCACGCTCAATAATATTTCATTTATGACAAAATCAGATTTTTGCTGGGGGCATGTGGCGTATGGAAAAGATTATATGTTTAGAAATCATATTATTTCAACAGACAACAAAAACCATAATTCAGATATCATATCTTATAGGGAAAAAGATGTCTTAACACTTATTACACAAGGATTTGAATCCAAAGAAATTGGAGAAAAGTTGTTTATTTCAACAAATACCGTCGAAAAACACCGTAAAAATATGCTCGCCCGAACGGGTTTGAGAGACACAACGGCTCTCGTGCAGATTAGTAAAATGTGCGGTATCATTTAATATGGGTAATGGGTAATAAGTAATGGGTAATTCGCACTTTAGCGAATTCCCCATTACTTATTACCCATTACCCATAAAAAAAAAACCGCCGAATCAACATTCAGGCGGTTTTCACTCAAACAAATAAACACAAAAATCTTGAAAAGCAGGTTGTTAATCTTGCTGCTTTTTTATTTTTTTTCTTTTAATGCGCGATAAAGAGGGCGGTTGAATACCCAAATAAGACGCTAAATATTTATCAGAAATGCGGTTAATCAATTCAGGGTTATTCTCCAATAGATAATTGTACCGTTCTTCTGCTGAATGTGATAAAAGCAAACCATGTTGTTCATTCGCATTCATATACAATTCATGTATGGCTTTTAGATAATATATTAAAAAAACATTATGGCTTTCAATAAGAGAAACAAAACAAGTTTTATCTAAAATAAATAGTTCTGTTTCTTCTAAAGTTTTTATATAAATATTTGTTTTATTATGATTTAATAGGCTATTCAGGTCACCTATCCACGAATTTTCTCTTTGAAAGCTAATAACGTGTTCTTTTTTATTTGTTTTACTGTGATACTCTACACAGCCTTCATTAATAAAACCTATAAAATTACAGACCTGCCCTTTTTTTAAAATATATGTTTTTGCCGAATATTTTACGACACTAAAAGTCTTTACAATTTCATCAATTTCAGACTCACTTATATCAATAAAATGAGCAATATGGTCTCGGAGTTTTCTATAAAGCATTGTATGTTTAGTTGTTTTAATGGATTGGAAAAAGTAGCTATGCAATGTTACGACACTTTACCTTAAATGATTAATATATAGCGGTTTAGAAAGCTATAAATTAACCCATGTTAATAGTTTTTTACATTTAAGGCGTTTTTGACTGTAACTTATTTGTTTTTGCTTTTTTTCAAATCCGTTTTGTGCATTATTTGTGTTGCTGAAAAATATTAAACAAGCCCTTGGAGCTCTACCAATTTTCGATATTCACCGCCTCGGTTATAGAGCTGTTCGTGTGTCCCTTGTTCAATAATTTCACCCTGTTTCAGTACGATTATTTCATCGGCATGTTGCACGGTTGAGAGCCGATGTGCAATAATAATGGCTGTACGGTTTTTCATCAAGGTTGTTAAAGCCTCTTGCACCAATTTTTCACTTTCACTGTCTAAAGCAGAAGTGGCTTCATCCAGTATCAAAATTTCGGGATTTTTTAATAAAGCTCTGGCTATCGTCAAACGCTGCCGTTGTCCACCCGAGAGTTTCATGCCTCTATCGCCTATATTGGTTTGATACCCCCCCTCAGTATTGGCTATAAAATCGTGCGCATTTGCCGCTTTTGACGCTGCTATTACGTCATTTTCAGCAACATTCTCTAAACCAAAAACGATATTATTATAAATAGTATCGTTGAAAAGCACGGCTTCTTGCGTCACAATACCCATGAGTGAACGCAATTCTTTTAGATGGTAATTTTTAATATTCACCCCATCTACCAATATTTCACCTTCTGTAACATCATAAAATCGGGGCAGCAAATCTGCTATCGTAGATTTGCCTGCACCCGAAGCCCCGACTAAAGCAATGACTTTCCCTTTTTCAATCGTCAAATTGATATGTTTTAAAATCTGCTTATCTTTTTCACGATAATAAAAAGAGACATTGCGGTATTCGATTTTTTCTTTAAAATTATAAGTACTTTTAGTACCATCACGCTCTGCGTGACTGAGGGGGGTCGGATTCCGTGGATTTTGTATAATTTCTTCGCCTTTCAATATTTCATTGATGCGCTCCATCGCTGCTTTCCCTCTTTGAAAATAATAGTAAGCGTTTGAAAAAGATTTGGCAGGGTCAATAACGGTGAAAAAAGCATAGAGAAAAGCGATAAAACCCGCAGGCGATATATTGCCTAAAACCACTTGTTTATAGCCAAACCATACTAAAACGCAGACAACCGCTACGCCCAAAAACTCTGTCAAAGGAGAGGCTAAATCGCGCCGCCGTATAGCGTTCACCATCACCTGCCGATAGCTGTCATTTTCTATTTGAAACTTCCTTTTTTGATAGCGTTCGGCGTTGAAACCTTTAATAACACGCATACTGCCAAGCGTTTCATCCAAAACAGACATCATATCCCCCAATTTTTGTTGTGACAAAGCCGATTCTTTTTTCAACGATTTACCAATACCACCAATGATAACACCCGTTAAAACAATGAGTATTAAAACAAATAAGGTTAAAGGCGGCGAAATATAAACCATCATACTGATGGCTCCTATGATGAGCAAAGGCTCGCGCACAAAGGTTTCAAGCAAATTTAAAATGCTCCATTCCACATCTAAAACGTCGTTTGAAATGCGGCTTATCAAATCCCCTTTGCGCTCTTCGCTGAAATAACTGAGCGGGAGCCTTAAAATTTTAGCATATAAATTTTGCCGAATATCTCGAACCACCCCCGTGCGCACAGGTATGATGAAATAAACGGCTAAATAGCGGCACAAATTTTTCAAAAAAAACAATAAAACCAAACTCCCACAGACATAAATCAAAGCATGCTCTTTCCCAAAAATTTCAATAATATGACCCAATTGATAGTAAAATAAATCCGTCAAATTTTTTATAGACCATTGAAAATCAGGCTTTTGTGTCGGCGGTATGGTTTGCCCTAAAAGGATTTGTAAAAACGGAATGAGCATAGGAATACTG
>JAYUQN010000451.1:0-4135 GCA_043756725.1 Saprospiraceae bacterium | reverse complement strand
TGCGCCACATATTCATCGCGTTGTTGTTGAGCGGTAAGCGTTTTAGCAGAGGGCCAGTCAATATTGGAAATATGAGCAATCCAAACGGCTCTAAATTCTCGTTTGGGTTGAGCGATAAGGGTGGTAAAAAAGAGGCAAAATAGGAGTGTAGAAATGTTTTTCATTTAAAAAATGGCGATTTAGGTTTGAAATTTTGCGAAAAGTACGACTTTTTTATGAAAAGCAAAACGGCAACTTTTCATTAAAAAGTTGCCGTTTTAGGTCATTTTACTGAGGGGGGTATAAAACGTTACATATCATAATTCGGTTCAAGGCGGTGTTGATTGACATTATTGCCCGAGTAAAAATCATTGATAATTTTAACAACCTCCTCAATATCGTCTGTGATAGGCAGCAAATTAAGGTCGTCGGGATTGCAATTATTTGCTTGTTCGAGCATTACGTCTTTTATCCAAGCTTTCAAACCACTCCAATAAGCCGTGCCGACAAGCACAACGGGGACTTTGGTAATTTTACCCGTTTGTATGAGGGTTAACACTTCAAACATTTCATCCAACGTGCCAAAGCCACCGGGCAAGACGACAAAGGCTTGGGCATATTTCACAAACATGACTTTTCGGACAAAGAAAAATCTGTGGTCGAGACTTTTATCGGGGTCAATATAGGGGTTGTGGTGTTGTTCAAAAGGTAAGCTAATATTTAAACCAACGGATGCCCCGCCTGCTTGTTTGGCTCCTTTATTGCCCGCTTCCATGATGCCGGGTCCACCGCCTGTGATGATGCCATAACCTTCTTCGGTTAAGCGTTGGGCGATAGCGGTTGCTTTTTTATAAAAAGGGTGTTCTGGTTTTGTACGGGCAGAACCGAAAATAGAAATACAGGGTCCAATATTGTTTAAGACTTCAAAACCATCTACAAATTCGGCGATTACTTTAAACATTGTCCAAGCGTTTTCACCTTTCAACTTCGTCCATTGTTTCATGCGGCGGGGTGCATCAAGCGTAACTGTTCCGTTCCCTACATTGTTTTCATTCATATTCAATCTAATTTTGTTAAAAAATAAAGTTGTTGTTAATAATCCGAATTTAGAGATTATATAAATTTTATGTTGCTGTAATTTTTCGTGGGCAATTGTAGAGACGTTGCAGTGCAACGTCTCTACGTGATTCATTTTAACAAGGTTATTGAAAAAAATGCCCTATTGCACACAAAAAATTACAGCAACAATTTTATTTTCGTTCATAAAGTTGGCAAATTCCTTAAATTCGAGACTCAAAACCTGTTTCAGAACAGGCAAAGGGATACAAAATTATTCTTTTTTACGAGAATAGCAAGTAAAATGTTTTAAACTTAACGTAGCTTCGCATTTATGCGAACCCGTTTAAACGCCTTTAGGCGTAAAATATTGGAAATAACCCTAAATGTAAAGCTATGTAAATAAAAATTATAATTTTTACCGTTAAAATGAGTTTATAAATAATGGAAAACTATAAACAAATTAAAGGCACTATCCTAACCTCTAAGACTTGGAAATTGTCGTTAAACGCCCTATTTTTATTTTTAACGCCTCTACTTCCCGCACAAACAAGCGATTACGATATCAAGCAATGGACAGAAGTAACATCTTTAGACAACACGATTCAATTGGACTTGCGCTACGCAACTGCAAATAATTTTGTGAAAGCTAAAATGTACGATTGTGGGCGTTGTTTCCTGCGTCCTGAAGCCGCTAAAGCGATAGCTAAAGCGCATAAAGTATTGAAAGACAAAGGCTATGGCGGGTTCAAAATGTTCGATTGCTACCGTCCAAAACCGTATCAATTGAGATTGTGGCATAAAATGCCCGATAGCCGCTACGTGACGCCTCCGTGGAAAGGCTCGCAGCACACACGAGGTTTGGCTGTGGATATAACGATTGTGGACAAAGAAGGAAACGAATTGGATATGGGAACGCCTTTTGATACGTTCAGTGAAAAAGCGCATTCGCTGTATCAAAATTTGCCTAAAAATGTGCTTGAAAACCGCAAATTACTGAGGGGGGTCTTGGCGCAAGTGGGGTTTAAAAGTATCCGCACGGAGTGGTGGCATTTTTCATTTCAAAACGCCAAATATGGTTTGTCGGAATGGGTTTGGCACTGTGAAAAATAAGTAATGGGTAATGAGTTATAGGTAATGGTTCACCAATTACCTATAACTCATTACTCATTACCCATATTTAGAATTTTTCTGAAACAAACCACCGTCAGCAACGTTTTATTTGTACTTTTGTCTTATCAAGATAACCGTTATTAAACTCAATAAGATATATATGTCAGCAACAGCAACCTTTCGCTCAGATGTAGAAGCCGTAGATGCCCTCGCTCAATCGTACCGTGATTTGTCGCAAGAGATTGGAAAAGTCATAGTGGGTCAAGATGAAGTCGTTAAATCTGTTATTATTTCGCTTTTTGGCAATGGTCATAGCCTCTTGGTAGGCGTACCGGGTTTGGCAAAAACCCTTTTGGTGAGTACGATTTCAGAAGTATTGGACTTAGATTTCAAACGCATACAGTTCACACCTGACTTGATGCCTTCCGATATTACAGGTTCTGAAATTTTGGATGAAGACCGTCATTTCAAATTTAATCGAGGTCCTTTATTTGCCAATATCGTTTTGGCAGATGAAATTAACCGTACACCGCCTAAAACACAAGCAGCTTTACTTGAAGCCATGCAAGAACGCAGCGTGACCGTCAGCGGACATCGTCACCTTCTACCCTCCCCGTTCTTCGTTTTGGCAACCCAAAATCCGATTGAGCAAGAAGGCACTTACCCCTTACCTGAAGCCCAATTAGACCGTTTCATGTTCAATATACCCTTAGATTATCCCAGCTATGAAGAAGAAGTGCAAGTGGTGAAAAGCACGACTTCAAATAAAAAAGCGGAATTGAAACACATCGTAACGGGTGCGCAAATCATTGAATTTCAACAACTTATCAGAAAAATTCCGATAGCGGACAATGTTTTGGCGTATGCCGTTGGTTTGGCAACTAAAACCCGTCCGAATACGCCTCGTGCGACGCCCACTGTGAATAACTATATTTCATGGGGTGCGGGTCCTCGAGCGTCTCAATATTTGGTTTTGGGCGCCAAATGCCATGCGGCTATTCGGGGCAAATATTCACCTGACATTGAAGATGTACAAGCCATTGCGAAATATGTTTTACGCCACCGCATTGTGCCTAACTATAAAGCAGAAGCAGAAGGTTTTACAGCGGATAAAGTGATTGAAGGGTTGTTTTAAATCCTTGACAATCATTTAGTTATAAATAATGAGACCTTTCAGAAACTTTATGTTTTTGAAAGGTCTTTGTTTTTAACCATTTCAAATATAAAAAAACCAATAACAACCCCATACTCTATCCCTATCACCCAAAAGTTTTCAGTCGGCTTAGGATAGGAATAATGGATATAGGTGAAAGGTAAAAGGCTTGTCCAAACTAAGATGTAACGAAAACGGGTGAAAATAGAAATCGCAAAAGGCAAGGCGGCATACCACGGATGCACTGTGGCTGCGCATAGAAAATAAATAGAAATAGCGAATAAACATTTTTCAAAAAATTGTTCTGAAAAATGTATGTCATACCCCCCCTTGATGCTTTTATCATCATCACGCAGGGGCGTGACAGTATATTTTGGTTTTTTATCAAAAAGAGCCAATAAAACAATGCTGATAAAAACGGTTCCTATCAATACTTTTGAAATATTCAATATCGGGTTGAAACCCCAACGTGCTATTTCAATCGTGCTATACACATAATACACGCTGGCATTGAATTCAAATTTTTGAAAATATAAATTTAAACTGCTGCGTATATTGTTGATAAACAAATCATTGTAGAGCGGTGAAAATAAGATAAGCGAAAATAAGCCTACTAACACGAAATAGAAGATACTCTTTTTCACACCCAATCGCTTTATGAAAAAAGGTAAAAATATCAAGGGCAGCATTTTAGAAGCTACAGATAAAGCGATGATAAAAGCACTTATGCCCAACGTAGCTTCGGATTTATCCGAACTCGTAGCTTCGGATTTATCCGAACTCGTAGCTTCGGATTTATCCGAACCCGTAGCTTCGGATTTATCCGAACCCGTA
>JAYUQN010000450.1:0-4136 GCA_043756725.1 Saprospiraceae bacterium | reverse complement strand
ATTAATCTAAAACCTGTTTATTTTGGTAGAGATGTAAGGGTATGTGCAGGTACTACACTTGATTTGACACAGTACATTCCAAATTATGGGTCTGTTGTTAATCCAATGTGGTTTTTTCAAAACGGTACAGTTGTCCCTAATCCAACAGCTGTGACCCCCTCCGTACAAACGACTTATACCTTTATTGGCGGGAACGCCAGTGGATGTAGGGATACGGCACAAATTTTCGTCCTCATTTCACCAAAACCCAATGCGGGTGCTGATGTCGTTTTGACTTGTACAGGTGGTGTCGCTCCAACGACTTATAATTTTGGTCAAATAGGTACTTGGGCAATAGGGACGCAGCCTTCGGGTGCATCGGCAAGTATTTCTAGTGCAGGTGCCGCTTCAAATATGACGGTTGCGGGTATTTATACTTTTTATTTGATTGTCAATGAGTGTCGGGATACGGTTAATATAACTGTTCCTAAATGTATAGACCAGCCACAGAGTATTTTTAAATGTGGACAGGCGGTTGTGACTTGTTTTTCTGGATTTATTTCGGGTGCAGGCGCAATTGCGAACCCAACAGGACCTGTATTAGCTATTGTTGATATACGTAACCATATTACCGCTCCGCTTGGGATGAATTGGCCCACAGTTGGTTTATTTCATGACCCTACTTGGGACGCACAGCACATGGGTCAAATTTTCGGCGTGACCATTGATAATAACTACAATGTTTATGCAGCATCCTCCACGATTTATGGAAAATACTTGCCTACAGGTATGCCAAATACCGCTTTCGGCAATGTTTATAAAATCAATAGTTCGGGCGGAGCACCCATTGTTTTTGCAACGCTACCACAAAATACAGCGAACCCAGCAGGTTTAGGCGATGTTTGGTTTGATGCCTCAAACAGTCAGTTTTTTGTTTCCAATTTTTTTGATGGGAAAATTTACTGCCTGGATATGTCTGGCGCAATCAAAGCAACCCATACTTATGATTTTCCCGGTACAGCCCTCGGCGTATCAAGCCCTGGTTTTATTGCACGCGGTGAACGGGTTTGGGCAGTAGCAACTTATCAAAATCGTTTGTATTTTTCGGTATGGAATGAAGACCGCATCAGAATTGAAATAGGACAACAAAACCGCATTTATTCAATAGGCTTAGATGCTACTACTGGTGCGCCAACAGGAGCCGCTATTTTGGAAATCACCTTGCCCCCGTTTCTAACCAATGCTTGGAGTAGTCCTGTTTCGGATATTACTTTTTCATCGTCTGGAAAAATGCTCGTGTCAGAACGCAGTATGTACAATGATTTTGGTAATGCTTATACAGGCGTAGGAGCGCAAGCACATGCTTCCCGCATTTTGGAGTTTTCGGGAGCAGGTTGGTCTGCACCTGTGAAAACGCTGTATGTCGGCAATGTAGCGGGACCTAATTTCCCCAATTCTGCGGGTGGTATTGACTACGGTTATGAAAGTTTTAATCCAACAACAAATCCATCACCTACGCTTTGCGATAGTACCGTTTGGGGAACAGGCGATGCGCTGCGTTATCCAGGACAAAATACAATTATAGATGGATCCACTTTGCCCTGTGGTGGAGGTACAAATGATTTCGTTTATGGCTTGACAGGGGTTAGAGCTTCGGGCAATTCCAATGTACCTGGTCCGCTTTATGTCAAAGATAAAAGCATCTATATTGATTTGGATCATAACATTTGCTCGGGCGAAAAAACCCAAATAGGAGATGTAGATGTTTTCAAAAACTGTGTAAACTGCCCTAATACAACGCCGAATTACCCTTGCGATTCATTAATGGTGATGGTAGATTCTGTTCGGTCAAGCGATAGTTGTTGTTATGTCATTGATTTAAAAAATCAACTCGCAAGCCCAAGTCTTACAAAGATATGCGCCAATCTCACAACACCTAACTGGGTTTTCAATACAGGTTCGCTTAACTTAGCTGGCGGTTGGTCATTCGACCTAATTAGCCCCACTCAGATTTGTTTTAAAAGGACAACTGGTACGATTCCGCTTGGCAATTTGAACGATGTTCTTACTTTTTGTCTTGCAAAAACCACAACAACAGCCCCCTCAGTACAACAGATAATTTTCGATTGGTATGCAGGCGATGCTGTCATTTGTAAGGATACCATCAGAACAAATTGTCCAGGACGACCTGAAGACCCTTGCCTTGTTGTAAGCAATATGCGTGCAAACTGTTTTGGTGAAAATGATTTAGAATACTGCTTGAATTTCACCGTCACCAATTTGAATGCTTTTACTGCTTACAGTCTGATTTTAGCACCCTTGCCACCAGGCTATGCTTACGGCAATTGCGGTTGCGGCGGTGCAGCTTTTGGGGCAGGTAGTTGGCAATTTTCGAATACTAGCGGTCTTATCGCAGCCAATGGTTCCGCTAATTTCTGCGTCAAAATCATTTCAACAACGCCTGTTTTGTCCCCAAGAACGGTGTGCATGAAGGCAACGCTTGATTTTGGTAATAAATGTTGTACATCACCAAAAGACTGGTGTTTTGAACTCCGTCCTTGCTGCAATCCTTGCCAAAACGCTTCGGTTGCTGTGAGACCAATAGAAGGCAATTGCTGTTATGCGGTTGATTTTAAAAATAATTGCGATTTTGGCTATTTCACCCGTATTGATTTTGATATTCAGACGCTTGGTGTTTCCTACGGTTGGCATTCCACAAGCAGTAGTTTTTGTGCGCCACCGACCACTATGCACGCCTGTGTTCTACCAGCATTGGGTAGCACATTTTTATCGGGAACGCACAATAATTTGTTCAATTTCTGTTTGACGGACATCAATTTACCAGCCGAAATACCGCAAGTGGTGAGTGTAAAATTTTGGACGATTGGCAGCAATGGACAAGACAGTCTTGCGTGCGATACTTTGTTGCGCTTCAATTGTCCTCTCAAAAAAGACACTTGTCTGTTTGTAACAAATGAACGCATCAGGTGTGTTCCTGATAGCATGAAATATGTGATTACGCTTGATGTCACAAATTTAGCCGTTCCACATTTCACCGCAGCAGGTTTGATGATATCATCAGACCCAACGATAATGCCTAACCCAATTCCGTTTTCACCACCTTTGACTTATGGAAACACAACGACCGTTACATTCATGTACACACCCGCTATTTTTCCCGACCCTGACGGCATTTTGCCGCTTATTTACGGGTTGAAAAATGTAGCAGGCGATTCGTGCTGTCTCGGTGGTGCTGTGTTCAGAGATACTTTGAAGCTACCGTCTTGTGATAGTTGCATATGCGGCACTTTCACCAATCTCTTCTTCCGACCCGCACAAGGTGCGCAGACCGTATCCGTGAAATGTGGTGATACTTTATCCGTTGGCTGTAATCCACAATTTAACCCGATATTAAACGGTAGTTTCAATTGCTTAGGGAATAATTGTCCCCCAACACCACCGATTATCCATTGGGAATTACGCCCATTGTTCACAGGTGGACCTGCCTTGGTGCAGGGAAATATTAGCGGTGGAGCTTTTAACCTCTCTCTCTTGGCTTCGTATTTCACAACCGGAGGCTTGTATGAACTAACCTTGTCGGCTTCGTGCAATGGCAAAGCCTGTCCGCCGTGCAAATTCATTATTAGGGCATCGGGTTGTGGTGCTTGCGAATGTGGTAGTTTCACAGATATATTTTACCGACCATTGCAAGGCGCACAAAGCCAGTCAAAACGGTGCGGAGATACTCTAAATGTATTCTGCAATCCACAATTCACCCCCGTTTTAACGGGTAATTTTGCCTGCATCGGTGAATGCCCAGCAAAAGGCTTGAATTGGGTAATCCGTAAAACACCGACTGGTCCTCCGATTCAGTCAGGAACTTTAACTGTACCGAATTTTACCCTTCCACTCCCCGCATCTTATTTTACAGGGGCTGGTTTTTATGAATTGACATTAACAGGCACATGTGGCACCACCACTTGTCCACCGTGCAAGTTTATAATCAAAGTAGATTCTTGTTGTGCTGCACCGCCTTGTAACCCTTGTTGTAAAGATTCACTGGTATTCAATAACTTAGTGAATCAAGGTTTCACCATTGTCAATAATGGTTGTAGTGTGACGGTAACAGCCCCGCAGTTTGATACTTGTTTTTATTT
>JAYUQN010000449.1:0-4138 GCA_043756725.1 Saprospiraceae bacterium | reverse complement strand
CCTTAGAAATACTTTCAAGCAATTCTTTCACCCGTTGCAAAACAGCTTCGTTTTGAATATTCACAATTTTAGCGAATATTTCATATTTTAAGGCTTCTATTGTCATTGGCAGCTCTCTTTTATTAAAATACCCCACAAAGTTACATTTTTTTTCCATAAAAAGGAAGTCATTTTAGATACTTACTTCATTAGCTCTTTATATAATTTTATAATTTCGGGATGTTTTGGGTCAATACGAGCTGCTTTTTCAAGGTCTGTTTTGGCAGATTGTAAGGTTTCCTTTTCCGTTTTCATTTCCCCAATAGTACCTATCAAGGAATCCAATTCCATTTTCAAGGTATTTAAAGCTGTATTAGCATTTTTTAACCGTGCACTGTTGGGGTAGTTTTTAATAAAATCTTCCCAATTTGGGATAGTATGCTCTTTTTCAGCTTTTGAAAACGCTGTTGTTTCATCTGCTGTTTCTATTGGCGGTTGCGGATTGGGATTGGGCGGTTCTTTTTTAGGACTCAAGATAAACCAAAGCATAAATGCAACAAGCAAAGCAGCACTACCCATAAGCGGCAGACGGTATTTTTCCAAAAAAGTCGGCTCATTTTGGTGGACATACTGAGGGGGGATATCTGCCACTTTTTTAGGCGTATCAGTCACTTTTACAGGCTCGGGTTTAGGTTTTTCAACCACAGGCGTATCCGTTTTAATAGGTGTTTCAAGTTTAGGTTTTTCAACCACAGGGGCAACGGGTTCGGGTGTAGGTTGCGGTTTGGGGGGATTCAAAAAAGCATTTGCTTCCGCTTCATGCCGTCCTTTAGAGTGATCATCCAAATAAGCCAACATCCCCTTTTTGGTACGTGGTGTTTTCTGCCAATTTTCATCGTCTTCACATTCACACATGAGCTTGTATGCGGCTGCACGGTAAGGGCTATGCAGAAATTGTTGATAAAAACTAAGGTAGCCATCGGAAGAGTGTCGTTTTTGAGTACGCTCCCAAATAGCGGTATGCTCATTGTCCAATTGCTCTTTTTTGAGTTTTTCAATCGTTTTATCAACCTCTTTATTGAAATTACTGAGGGGGTGCTTTGTCTTAAAATTTTCAAGGGACGGAATACTTGTTTTATCCAAAAGTATCCAATCTTCTACCTCGTTGTTGCGGGGGTGAAAAAAGAACTGCCCCCCTTCGTGTCCTTGTATTTTCAAAGGTTCGCCACGGGGCGTTTGGTCGGCATTGGCTTGCACAATTTCCATCATTTTAGCACAAATTTCAGCGACACCAAGGGGTTTATCATTTTTTTGAAGCAAATCCAAGAGTTTTTCTGCAAAAGGGCTATTGGTGCCGGGTTTGCCATCATCTACAATTTCGTTGCGCCCTGCGGTCAAGCCCCACCTTGAAGGGTCAATTTCACGGCGGTCGGCAATATCCCGATTGGCATCTTTTGATGAAAACAAAGTGCCCGAAAAACAAGAATCGGCTATTAAAAAAGTATGATGGCTAGTAATAGCATTTAACCAATCTCGAATGGTGGAATTAGGCAAATAATCATCAAGTTCACCTCGCTCGGCATTGACAGGAATCCAATACCCTTGTTTGCCAATTTTATCAAACTCGCCATGCCCTGAAAAATAAATGATAAGATTGTCCGTCGTGTGTACACGTTGCGCCAATTCTCTGAATTTAGCGATTATCTTTCGGCTCGTTGCCTCGGCGTCAAATAAGGTAATAATGTGAGTGGAATCAAAATTATAGCGATTAGTCAAGAGATTAACAAAATCTTGGGCATCTTTTACGGCATTGTGCAGCGTTGGGCAGTGTGTATAGGCATCAATACCGATAGCCAACACAAAGTTTTTACCACTTGGGGAAGTCGTTTTCAGAGAATTTGAAGGATAGCCGATAGCTTTTGAATCGTTAGGCATGCCGTGTATGTTCTTTGTACTGGTTAGGAGTTTGTTTAATATAAAAAACCCTACAAAAGTAAAAAAACAAATACGAAAAAGCGGGAAAAGGGAGATATTATTTTTGAAAATATGTATGGTACGTGGATTTTACCCCCTCAGTAAAAAAGCCCTTGCACAGACGTACAAGGGCTTTTTATTTGTAATCCACTGTCACGGCTGCGGCGGTGACAATTGGGTCAATAAAATATGTTTAAATTTACGTAGAACAAGCAAAATTTGTTGCAATTGGGCAGGGTCAGTAGCGTTTAAGCCTTTATGAATAGAGTATTCTTGTTTGTGCATCACCATAAAGTGCCATAATTCGCCTATGACATGGCAACCATAAATGGGCTTATCATCTTGATTTTTCTCTTGCGCTATAAGCATGGCTACCAATACTTGAGCTATCGGGTCTTTGGCATTCTTCTTCTGTTTATATTCGTGAAAGTAAAAATAAGGCTTTTCAATTAAATCTTCTATAACCGTAGCCACAGTAAAATCAGCAATCACTTTTAAGGCATAATCGTGAACAGAAGCGGACATTTCAGCTTCAAAAATGCCTTGAAAATTGCCCACATCATAATCTGCCATATCTAAAACAAAAGCAATGAACTTCATTTTAAGCGTTTCTTCGTTCCACGCATTGACGTGGCGAAGCAGTTTTTGGCGACGTATTTCAAGCAATTGATTATCAATGTCTGACATATCTTGAATATCCACAGCTAACCACTCGTCTAAAAGGGGATACCCTTCATAGATACGCTGTAAATCAAAGGTTTTTGTCACCAAACCATGTGTCCAGTGAATCGAGTCTTTTTTTGCCATTGTCTTTTTTTTGTATAGAAAGCAAATTTATCAATAATTTTTGAGATACGCGGTAAAATCTTATTTTTCATAAAAAATCTGGCATGTTTCATCACATAGTTTACACTTTTTTTTGAAACACATAGGAACATAGGACACATAGAAGGCATAAAACATTGATTTTCAACAGTCTATGTGTCCTATGTCTCTATGTGTTTCAAAAAAAAGTGGTAACCACTTTTATGTGTTTATGAAACATGCCAAAAATCTTCATAATTCCCCACTTTATCCGTATTTTTAACCCCATGAAATTAACCACGCTAATCTCTACACAATGAATAAATATTATTTCACTGCTCTATTCGTTTTGAGTGTTTTCAGTATCGGTTACGCTAAAAATTCGAAACCTGCTAAAATAGATTTCAACCGCCAAATAAAACCCATTTTGTCAGATAGGTGCTTTAAATGTCATGGACCTGATAAAAGCAAAGTGGAAGCGGGTTTGCAATTCACCTCTTTTGAAGCGGCAACGGCTGTTTTGAAATCGGGCAAACGGGCAATTGTGCCTTTCAAACCCCATGAAAGTGAGTTAGTGAAACGCATCTATGAAACGGATCCAAAGGAACGGATGCCGATGCTGAAAACAAATTTGTCTTTGACAGAAGCAGAGAAAAAGCTGTTGGTGGACTGGATTGAACAGGGTGCAGAATATCAAGAACATTGGTCGTTTGCGCTTCCTTCCGTTTTTTTACCCCCCTCAGTAAAAAACACATTTTGGGTAAAAAATTCGATTGATAATTTCATTTTACAGAAAATAGAAGATAAAGGACTGAAACCCAATGTCGAAGCACCGAAAGAAACGTTAATCCGCCGTGTGTCCTTAGATTTGACGGGTTTGCCGCCCACTGTGAAAGAAGTGAATAATTTTGTAAAGGATTCAAAACCAGACGCTTATGAACGTTTGGTGGATAGGCTTTTAGCAACCCCTCAGTATGGCGAGCGTATGGCTTTGGATTGGCTCGATGTGGCACGTTATGCCGATACGCATGGCTACCAAGACGATGGCAACCGCAACGCCTATCCGTATCGGGATTGGTTGATTCGGTCTTTCAATCAAAATCTCAGTTTCAATGATTTTGTGAAATGGCAATTGGCAGGTGATTTATTGCCGCACCCGACGCGTGACCAATTGATTGCCACTTGTTTTAACCGCAATCATCAACAAACACAAGAGGGCGGCGTGGTGGATGAAGAGTACCGTGTGGAATATGTGGCTGACCGTGTGAATACTTTTGGAAAGGCATTTTTGGGCTTAACGACCGAATGTGCCCGCTGTCATACGCATAAATATGACCCGATTACGCACAATGATTATTATTCGCTGTTCGCTTTTTTCAAC
>JAYUQN010000448.1:0-4143 GCA_043756725.1 Saprospiraceae bacterium | reverse complement strand
ACCATATTTGCCCGTTTGAGCATTGTAATAGCTTTCTACTGAGGGGGTCGCTGTGCCGAGTAAAACTTTTGCGCCATAAAGTGAAGCCAAATAAATGGATGCATCGCGGGCATTATAGCGAGGATTGGGGTCTTGTTGTTTGAAACTCGCATCGTGCTCTTCGTCCACGATGATGTATTTCAAGTTTTTAAAAGGTAAAAAAAGGCTTGAACGAACGCCTAAAATAACGGGTTTGCCCGCAAGGGTTTGTTGCCACAATTCAACCCGTTCTTGACCATTTAAACGGGAATGATAAACAGCAATATTATCACCAAATATAATTTGTAAACGGCTGGTAATCTGCGTGGTGAGGGCAATTTCAGGTAAAAGATAGAGCACTTGCTCGCCTTTAGCGAGGGCGTGTTGAATCAACTCCACATACACCCTTGTTTTACCCGAACCCGTAGCCCCGTGTAGCAGTACCACATTTTTATCTTTCTCCGTGGGAGTTCCTCGGAAGAAACTTTGCTTTATTTCATAAATCGCTTTGGTCTGTTGGTCACTCATTTCAGTGGCTTCGGACATATCATCTTCGTAGCCACCTACACGACTGACTTCTCTTTCATAGAGTTCAAAAATGCCTTTTTTTTCTAAGGCTCGTAAAACAGCTATATCTACTTTCGCTTTTTCATAAATATCAGCAGCCTTTATTCCTGATGGACTCCTATTGAGAAAGTCTTGATTACGAGAGAGTTGCGCAAAAGCCAAAAGGACATTGGTTTGCTTATCCGAGTTTTTCACCAAATCAAAAGCAACTGCTAAAGCATACCCCTCAGTATCGGACAAATAAGGTTCTTTTAGGCGAATATACATAGCCGTTTTAGGCTTAAACTTTTGTTGCAATTCTTCTTTCAATTCTAAAATGCCAAACATCAAAAGGCGATTGACGATAGGATAAACCGTTTTTTGATTCAATATTTTTTGAATCTGCTCAATGGTTAATTCTTTTTGAAGGGTCAAGGCTTCGGCAACGAGATATTCTTTGTCATCTAATTGTGAAAAATTTAGGTCGTGTTCAGGATTTAAAACAATGCGGGTTTCACTTGATAGTTTCAAATTGGTTGGCAGGGCGGCACTCATTATTTCACCCAAAGTACAGGCGTAATAACTTGCCATCCATTGCCAAAATTTCAATTGCTCGGATGTTATAATAGCTTCATTGTCAATGACTTGTAGAATGGGCTTGGTGGGATGTTCGGGTTTTATAGCCGTTACTTCAATCACCAAAGCGGAATACAAGTCGCGCCCGATGCCAAACTGCACTTCTACGCGTACGCCAAATTTCACCTTCTCTGCCAATTCCTCGGGAATGTGGTAGGTATAAGGTTTGGGCGTTGCCATAGGCAAAATGATTTTGGCGTAGCCCGCTATTTTTTGCTCGAAGATTTCCAAAATGAAATAAATTTAGAGACAAATGTATGTTTTTTAAGTAAAATGAAAATAATTTTTCAACGAAAAACGGACAATAGGTATTATCCTATTGTCCGTTTTCAATTATCTTTCATCAAATGAAACATTATTTTTTCTGTCCAGAAACACGGTTATTGGGGCTTTTGGTATTGACTTCTCCTGTTCCATTCAATTTTTCAATCATTACAGGAAAACTGGCATTGCTGTAATTTGAAAAAGTCTTTTCATGTTTAAGTGGAAAAGTATAGACTTTACGAAAATCGTTTAAGAAACCATTGAGGTCTTCTGCCTTAAAGTTTCTGGAATTGGGTTTTGGGTAATACGCCATATAAGCAATGGTGCCATCTTTTTCCCAAAAAACATAAAGCCATAATTTCACGCCACTGATGTCATAATTGCTTTTTGTTGCGAAAGATTCCATGTTTTTAAGCAAGTGCATCCAGCAATAATAAGCTGTTTCCATATCATTTTTACAGGCAGTCATCAAGGTTGTTTCATAATCCTTTTTCATGCGTTCGAAAGGCGTACCATCAAATTGACCCAATACAAATACACGGGGCAGAGCAGAGTCAATTGGGAAGATAATAGGTGAGCTTGCGCGCAATGTAAAAAGGGCAAGAGTAAGACCAAATGCTAAAAATAGTTTTTTTATCCGATTCATTAGATAGTTTTTTTATAAAATTAGAAATGTACTCAGTAGTTTAGTTATATAACGCTATTAAGACGCAGTTTAATTTAAGAGTTACTGTCAATGTTTAGTTAAAATTTCAAAAAAGGATATTTTGAGTTTGTATAAAACCTAAATTTTTTTTCTACCTTATTTTAATTAAACTTGACATACAATTAATTACGAATAAAACTTGAGCGAAAAGTAGTAAAAATCCTGATATTGCAATAGCATGTTTCAATTTAATGTGGTCAAACAGCACAGCTTTAACATCTGAACTATCTGAAACTGTAAAAAAACCCGAAATAACCATGCCAACAATGAGAATTATAATTGATATAACAGTGATAATATAGTGCATGATACTCAATCCTTTATGCAAACGCCGATTCATTTTCAGCATTATCCAATACACTATGGCTATAAAAACAAAGAATATAGCCACTAAAAACAGTATCTGACTGTTTGAAATTACGAAATAAGTGTCATGAATGGGGATAGGTGCTGAGGGGGTATGCCATAAAAAACTAAACACGGCTTGTATTGCAAGAAAAGGTAAACTCGACCATAAAAACCAACGAGAAGCATCAAATTTTGTCATTCGTCAAATAGCTTGTAAATATTTGATGGTAAATTACGACATTTACCAACATTAAAATAATTTTTATTAATAAATAACATCATGTTATGAAACTTGTAAAATTAAACCAAATCAAGCTTACTCTGCTCCTACTTTTCACAACCTCAATATTTTATGCTCAACAAAAAGCACCCAATCGGGCAGAAGGGGATGGGCAATATGAGCAACTCATTATTCGAGGTGTGACACTTATTAACGGCACTGGCGCTCCTCCTTCGGGTCCTGTTGATATTGTAATTGAAAAAAACCGCATTAAGAAAATCCAAAATGTCGGTTACCCGGGCGTACCGATTGATAGTGCGCGCCGACCCAAACTCAAAGCAGGCGGTAAAGAATATGACTGTACAGGGATGTTTTTGCTGCCAGGCTTCGTTGATATGCACGGGCATATTGGCGGGAGAGCGCAAGGGGCTGATGCCGAATATGTTTTCAAGCTGTGGATGGCTCATGGCATCACCACTATTAGAGAACCCGGCTCGGGCAATGGTTTAGATTGGGTGCTCGACCAAAAGCGTAAGAGTGAAAAAAATGACATCACAGCTCCTCGTATAAAAGCCTTGACTACTTTTGGGGCTGGCTTAGAAGACCCCATTGCGACGCCTGAGCAAGCCCGTATGTGGGTGCGTGATAATGCGGCTAAGGGAGCCGATGGGATCAAATTTTTTGGGGCTGCGCCCGATATTATGGAAGCCGCTTTGGTTGAAAACAAGCGTTTGGGCTTGCGCTCAGCTTGCCATCATGCCCAAATGGATGTCGCCCGGTGGAATGTTGTAAACTCTGCCAAAGCAGGTTTAACCTCCATGGAGCATTGGTATGGCTTACCCGAAGCCCTATTTGACAATAAAACCATTCAAAATTACCCCCCTCAGTATAATTATCAAAATGAAACACATCGCTTTGAGGAAGCGGGTAAATTGTGGAAACAAGCTGCTGAGCCTTATTCTCAAAAATGGAATGCCGTTATGGATTCGCTCTTGAAAATGGATTTCACCCTCGACCCCACTTTCAACATCTATGAAGCCAATCGGGATATGATGCGCGCACGCACTGCCGAGTGGCATCCAGAATATTCTATGCCCACTTTGTGGCGTTTTTATGCACCCAGCCGCATTTCACACGGCTCTTACTGGAATGGTTGGGGAACTGAACAGGAAGTGGCTTGGCGTGAAAACTACCGTTTGTGGATGATTTTTGTGAACGAATATAAAAACCGAGGTGGTCGTGTCACAGCAGGTAGTGACTCTGGTTTCATTTATCAACTCTATGGTTTTGCATTTATTCGCGAGTTGGAATTGCTCCGTGAAGCAGGTTTTCATCCACTTGAAGTGATTCGGGCTGCCACGCTACATGGCGCACAAGCCATAGGTATGGATAAAGAAATTGGCTC
>JAYUQN010000447.1:0-11910 GCA_043756725.1 Saprospiraceae bacterium | reverse complement strand
CATGACCGGCTAAAGCCTTAAAATAGTCTAATTTCCGCCCCACGCCCTAAAGGACGTGGTTAGTCAATAACAGCGTTTATTTCAACATTACTACTTATTCCAATTTCACTTGATAATTAGTCGTCCGCCCTTGCCCTTTTGTTACTAAAATGGCTTTTTCAACCAAATACTGCAAGTGGCGTGTAGCCGTTGCTTTAGAACTTTGGGTAATAGATTGGTACTTTTGGGCATTCATACCGCCTATAAAACCTTCCTCACCTTCTTCCAACATACGGCTGATAACTTTAAGCTGTTGCTCATTAAGAAGGTGTTTATTTTTATCAAAAAAGATGGTTTTTTTCAATATAAAATCAATAGAATAGATGAAATCCTGTTGAGCTTTCAATATGGTATTGCCAAAATAGTCAATCCATTCTGTAATATGATTCGACCTTTGGGCTTTTTGTAAGGCAGCATAATAACTTTTTTTATCCGCTTCTATGGCTGTTGAAAGGCTCATTAAAATCGGTCTTTTCAAACCTTGTGCTAAGGCTTTTTCAGCAATAACACGCCCGATACGCCCGTTTCCATCTTCAAAAGGGTGTATCGTCTCAAAATATAAATGAGCTATGGCGGAACGAATAATGGGATTTTCAATAGGCGTTATCCCATCGGGTTTGGTTGCATTGAACCACTGTATGAAAGCAGCCATTTCAGCAGACACTTGCAGGGAGGGGGGAGCTTCAAAATGTACTTTTTCTTTGCCGATTGCACCAGACACAACTTGCATAGGTTCTTCATGTGTTCGATATTGCCCAACTTCAATGCTATAATTCCCCCGCATCAATAATTTATGCCATTCAAAAAGCATATCTTCCGATAAATCAACAGCAAAATCATTTCTTGATT
The DNA here is from genome assembly GCA_043756725.1 of Saprospiraceae bacterium. Taxonomy (GTDB): domain Bacteria; phylum Bacteroidota; class Bacteroidia; order Chitinophagales; family Saprospiraceae; genus JAAFJT01. The sequence continues at coordinate 11,022 of JAYUQN010000447.1, read as the reverse complement.
TGACCAAAAGCATGGCGATACCTTCCGAGCGTTTGTCCTTAATTTTATAAGCAGGTGTTGTATAGCCCATATTTTTACGAATAGAAGAAATGACATCAGCACGACTGATAAACTCCCCTTCGATGGCAGAAGTTTTAATGGCTTCTTTTACCAAAATTGTGATAATGGATTCCTCTTGTTCAGCATCAGGCAATCCTTTTAGATAGCCGAAACTTTGTCCTGCAATCTCCATAAAGTTCAAAGCCATTTGAGTAAATGCTTTGTCGTCATATTGAAAAAAACGCCAGTCTTTTTGTTGCCAGTTGTAGAGCATGAGCCGATTGTTTTACTTACTCGGCTCAAATATAGTAAAAATATGAGCCGATTAATGTTTTTAATCGGCTCATTTGGTAAATTACCTAATCCAAGGGTTCAGGCGAACATCAATCATTGGAGGTTACACACTTGGTTATTTAGGGATAGCAACTATACAAACAGCAGCCGTACTTTTTGAATCACTTTGGCTTTTTAATTTAGATTACAGTGGACAGACCATTTTTCTTTTATGGATTCTTGCATCCTTTACATTGAAGGAAACAGAGTAATACCGGGCTGTTTTCTGATAATTAAAGGATTCAATCCAATTTCGGCTGATTTTAATCCATAAAATACAGAAGGGAGGAAGATTCGCAGAAATTTTGTTTAGTGTTTAAAAAGAATGGTAATGACCTTATTAAAAATACTAACCTCATTTGGCAGCCTCATTTCAATAGGCTTCGGAATATGGCATTTTTTTGTGCCAAAACTATGGAATTGGTATGCCTATATGGATAAGTCTGCCACAGAACTTGTCTTAGATTCAGATTTGAGTTGCAAATAATCTTTTGTATTGGTTTATAAATACCTCGTAAATGTATCCCTTATCTTATTTTTAATGAATGTATAAATCATTGGTTTTTATGATTATAGTTTTGTGAGGTTGGTCAAATTTGCTGGAATGTAGTATTTAAGTTTTTTGCACTATTGATTAAATCATTGATAATCAAATATTTACGTCATTTTATTTAACATAAATGAAATTATAGTGTTTGTTTTCGCTCACAGAGGCACTCAGAGGTTTCACAAAGCTAATTATTTATAGTGGTCAAAACCCCAAATGGTCAAATGGTCAAATGATTAATTACCAATGCGCTTGCCTTTAACCTGTGGATTCAGTATCTTATTTTGCACAGTGGTAAGCAAGTTCATTTGATATATCGCAATTTCGTTTAGTCGTTGGAGACGCTCTTCCGCTTTTAGCCCTTGTTTTATAAACTCGGCATTGAGGTTTTCGAGATTGGCTAAAACGAGGAGTTGCCCAGCAGTAGCACTATCGCGCATATTGCCTTTTCCTTCGGGATTAGCGGCTTTCCATTCTCGCGATGTTTTACCAAAAAGAGCGAGATTGAGCAAATCGGCTTCGTTGGCATAAACCGAACCTTCCAGACGGGTATTAAGCAAACGTGGTGGTACAAGGTAATCCTTTACAGCATCGGTATGGATGTAATAATTGATTTTAGACAACTCTCGGCGCAAATCCCAATCTAACCCTTTTGTAATGTTTTCCTCTTTTTTAAGGCGTTGAATTTCTTGAATGAGGTAAATTTTGAACGCTGCGGAAAGCCAAGTGCCAAATTCTAAAGCAATATCTTGATGGGCAAAAATACCACCGCCATAACGACCTGCTTTGGACACAATGCCAATTGCTTGGGTGTTGTCAATCCATTTTTTGGGTGTCATTAAAAAAGTATTTGACCCAGCTTCATTTTTAAACCTCTCGAATTCGAGAGGTTTAAAATCGGGGTTTTTAATACTTTCCCAGATGCCCAAAAATTCGATAGTGTATTTCGTCCGCATCCAGTTATAAATAAACTGCTCGTTGCCACCTGCACTTTTTGCCATATCGGTCAAAGAAATATAGTCCAATTGCCTTACAGGGATTATCTGAATCTCATTCCCTTGAATTGTAATCGTTTTCTTCATTGTTATCATAAACTCTTTTTAATGAATAGGTAATGAGTAATCTGCGAAGGGATGTATATTTCCCATTACTTATTTGACCAATTGCACATTTAACCATTTAAACATTTGACCAAATAAACAAGACATTAGCCCCTCTCCTACCCTATCGCTTGTTTAAATATAAGTAAGTTTAAAAATGGCTTTGTTTTTTTTCGGTCTTAAAAGATATTTCATTAAATCCCGCCAACGATGTGATTAGATTGTAAAAATGGCTCAAATCAAATATTTGACGCCTCTTGAAAAGTTTAATAATTTTCAACTGTATCAATTATTTAACCGTTTGACCATTTGAACAGTTGACCAAAAGCACATTTAAACATCTTTTTCAATTAGCATGAGCAGATAATCTTTCAAGGTCATGCCCAAATCAACGGATTTATTCTTGGCTTTTTTGTAGGTACTGAGGGGGGTATCCAAACTCACCCGTTTGGTCTTTTCTTTGGTTGCTGCGGCATTGCCATGAACGGCTGCGGTTATCTGTTCTACTCTGCTTGGCTCTACTGCTGTTTTGTTCAACAGTTCTGCCATTCTATTTTTCTTTTCCATTGTGTTAGAGATTATGCGATTATTTTTCTAAAATTGAGAATATGATAGATTCAATTTCTTCGCAGAAAATGAGGGCTTCTTTTTTAGCTTTCTCGTCATCGCTTTGCTCGATGGCAGTTAAACCTTCTTTGTTGGCACGCCGATGAATGATGCGGTTTTCCAAATACGTATTCATGGGTTTTACACCCGCTTCTACAAACATAGACATCATTTCACGCGCTTCTTTGTCTTCATTGTTTCTGCCCGAATACATATTCATGACCGTATAAGCAGGAATTTCGCCCTTGAAGGCTTTAACTTGCTCGTAGCGGTCCATAAACTTACGGAGCGACAAAATGTCGTCAAAAGACGGAATAACGGGAATAATAAGCAAATCGGCAACCGCTATTGTACGCGTTGCCGATTCAGAGAGCTGCGGCACACCATCAATCACAATCATTTTGTACCCGTTGTCCACATGAGTTTTCACGTCTCGCTGAAGGTTGTGAATCGTTGTCATGGGAAAGACAGGCACATATACTGCCGATTCGGGACGCCGTTCGCACCAATCGGCAGCAGTTTTCTGTTCCAAATCGGTATCCACAATACAGGTTTTGATGCCTTGAATGCTAAAATAAGCGGCTATCAAGCGACTGATTGTGGACTTCCCTACCCCACCTTTTAAATTGGTTACTGCGATAATCATAAGTTATTTAAATTCATTTATTTAAAATCTTAAAAATTTCGATGCTGCCTTATTTTAAAGAATTTTTTTTAAATTAAAATCGCCCGTAGGTTTCTGATTTAATTTTCTTTTTTTTAAAAAAAAAGCAACAAGGTTTATTGTTTGTTTATAGGTTAAAACTATCGGAAAAAAGAGATATAGGTTTAAGCCCCAAAATGCTCGTGCTTTTTCCCCTTTTTAAGCCCTAAAATGCTCGTACACGCAGCCCTAAAATGCACGTGGATAACTTTCTTTTGGCTCATTAGCCCCAAAATGCACGTGCTTTTTTGTTATAATAAAAAGTCTGCCCCAAAATGCTCGTGCCATGCCCTAAAATGCTCGTACTTTTTTTTTGTTAAAGCCCCAAAATGCTCGTGCTTTTTTTCTTTTTCAAAACAAGATTTTATAGGTGCGCCCCAAAATGCTCGTGCTTTTTTAACGCGTTTATTTTGAAAAGTCAATTATATTGTGAATTATTTTAATTTAAACGCAAAAAACAGTGTGGATAACTTTCTAACTATAACAGAATTTCACAATTAACTATAACAGTCTTTGTGTTTTGTTATAATTGGGAAATACACCTCAATACCCTTGATTTTGGTTTAAAAATGCGCCCCAAAAAGCACGCAATCAATTACCAAAAATTCCCTAAATAAGCCCATGAGGTTTGATAATCATCGTTTTCAATGGGATTGGGGTAGGGGAGTTGTAGAGCCAAAATCCTTTATTATCCTCTTCTTCAATTTTAGCTGTTTGGTATTGGAGATGTACTGTCATAAGGGTTTTGCGAAACACCTCTTTAAATTTTTTCATATCTTTATAACCACTGCCAAATTGCTCTTTTAGGTTTTGCCACGATAAAAATTGAGGATTCCCGTGTGTAATACGGTGCAAGCGTTGCGCCAACCAAGCATAAATATCTAAAGCCATTGCATTATTGGAAAGGGCGGCTAATGCCCGCTCGTCTAAGGGAATAGCATGGTTCATCAAACTGTTGAAATAATCATCAGTCAAGAGTATCTCATTGCTCCATACAACGCGATTGTTGTCATTTTTTAAAAAATTGACATCAAAGCCTTTTACAATTTTCAAATCTACTTGATAATTGCGCTCTTCACTGAAATAGCCCAGTGAAATAATAGACGTGGTCAAACGTCTAAGTTGCTCTTTCGTCTCGTTGATGGTGCGCCCATCGGTTGTCAGACCTAAGGCTTTGATGAAAGCTGTTAAAGAGTTTTCAATATTTAAAGACATATTTTGGGTGCGGATGGCTTGCGAGTTGATGTGTGCCAAAATCAAACGCGATTTTGTCCCATAAGGCAAACCCACGACTTCCAATTTCTGGGTCACAGGGTCAAAGGCTTTCATGGCTTGAACCGCTAAGGAAACGTTGCCTTGCCGTTGCTCCCAAGTGGTAACATCATCGCCGGGGTTGCGATAGGGGAGGAAGGTTTGGCACAAAACCGAATGTTGGAAGATAGCATCCTTCACGGTTCCGGGATGGATGATTAAATCCATCGCTGTTTGTTGGATTCTATTTTTTATAGGCGTATTTTTGAAGAACATGGCTTTCAGAATTTGATAGCGCAAGGTATGTGTATTTGAACATTTGACCAAATAAACATAGAAAAATCACTAAAATTTTTTTGTCAGCAAAATAAAAGGTAATAGTGAATTCACTTTTCGCAGACACTTAAAAAGCAGAAACCGTCCATCTTGGTCATGTTTACAAAACAAAAAGCAAATTGGTTTGATAGGTTCATGTTTGATAGCAAAACGGCTGACATGACTTATGATATGAAGATTCCTTTGCTGGCTTTCAGAAAATAAATCTGATACCCCCCCCTCAGTAAATGGCGTCTTTTAAGGCTGCACAAATTTCTGCAACACATTCTCTAATTGCACAGCGGATATTAAGCCCGATTGACGCCATTTTGTTTCACCATTTTGAAAAACCATAAGTGTTGGAACAGATTGAACCTTAAAACTTGTGGCAAGGCTTTGGTTTTTATCAATATCAATTTTGATAATTTTCACCTTATCACCTACCTTCTTTTTCACTTCGGAAAGCACAGGTGCAAGCATTTTGTAAGGACCGCACCACTCGGCTGAAAAATCTACCAAAACGGGAATATCGGATTGAATCAATTGATTGAATGTGCCAAACGCGATTCAAAGTGTTTGCCAACTGAATATCCCGCAATCCATTGTTCTTTATCTGGCGCGAAATCACGGAGATAAATCAAGAAAAAGCCGTAAGCCATGAACCCTGCCATAAACATTAGTCCGAAGGCAATATTATTTTTACCTACCATAGCTGTATGTTTTGATGTGAAATTTAGAAGCAAATTTACACCTTATTTTTTTGATTCAAACATGATATAAATCATCTTTCAGCATGATTTTAGGGTGTAAATAATTCATTATCAAATACTTAGAAAATGAATAAGGACAAAGAGAGGGTAGGAGGCTGCAACTCACTTACTCTTTCTTCAAACCCCAACTGTTTATCTCTTATTATTTATTGCATGGCTTGTTGCAAGTAGAGCGTTTCAGCCGCAAGAAATCTATGGGGTCGAAAAAGATGATTTATATCAGCTTGTAGTTTGATAAACCTCATTGAAAAACAGATTTATATAAGTAAAATTGCGCATAAATAGAGAAGGGAATTATGAAAGATTGAAATAGTGAGAATATATATCCAAGAAAATATCAAAAACAGATAGTAATTTTGGTTTGTATATTAATATTAGCTCCACTTAATTTATATGTCATGAAAACCGATACACCTATTTATCGCCTATTGTTTGCTGTCTTTATTATAGGTTTGTTTTCCTGTAATCAACAGAAAGAAAAAAAGAACGTGCTTTCTTTTGCGCCAAAAGTAGTGGAAGCCCACGGCTATATCGTGCCAAAAGACAGTGTTGCACAACCCAAAGTAATACTTGTTGGAAAACCTAAAATAGTACCTGTTGGAAAACCCAAAGTTATCACTATCCCTACCAACGTGCATGTCATCAGCAATCCAAAAATTGTTTTAGCAGGCGTACCTAAAGTCTGTACACCCGGACAGGATAGTTTTTCACTGCCCAAAACCGTACCTGCCATAGAAAGACCTTTTATAGTCGGCAAACCCGAAAAGGTGATAGCAAAAGAGGCAACATCTAAAGACCCAAACCCATATAGCTTTTCTTCTTTTGGCAAACAACAAGGCTTAAATTATTTAGGTATAAGAAGTATATTTGAAGACTATGCTGGCAATCTTTGGTTTGGTACTGTTGGAGGAGGAGTGGATCGTTATGATGGCAAGTATTTTACTCATTTTACGACAAAGGAAGGTCTGCCCAATAATTTGGTGGGTGGTATGGCAGAAGACCATTCAGGAAACCTTTGGTTTACTACTACTGGCGGCGTGTGTCGCTACGATGGCTATTACTTCACCAATTTTACGGAAAAGGAAGGGCTGTCTCATAATGTTGTTATCCCGATGCTGAAAGACCGTTTTGGCAATCTTTGGTTTGGGACGAATGATGGTGGGGTAAACCGCTATGATGGACATTCTTTCACCCATTATACTAAAAAGGAAGGATTACCTAATAATACAGTTAATGGTATGTTTGAAGACCGTTCTGGCAACTTATGGTTCGGCACAAATGGCGGGGTGAGTCGTTATGATGGAAAGTCCTTCACCAATTTTACTGAAAAGGAAGGACTGTCTCATAATACAGTTCGGAGTATCCTTGAAGACCGCGCTGGTAATCTTTGGTTTGGTACAAATGGCGGCGTGTGTTGCTATGAGGGACAATTTTTCACCCATTTTACAGTAAAGGAGGGTTTGACCCATAATATTGTTTGGACGATACTACAAGACCGAACTGGTAATTTATGGTTTGGTACAGGCGGCGGTGTAAGCCGTTACGACGGGAAAACGTTCACCCATTTTACTGTAAAAGAAGGGCTGTGTCAAAATATCGTTTTTAGTAGTCTTGAAGACCGCAGTGGCAATCTTTGGTTTGGTACTTTTGATGGCGGTGTGAGCCGCTATGATGGACATACTTTCACCCATTTTACCGATAAGGAAGGGCTGTCCAATAATGCTGTGTTTAGTATGGTTGAAGACCGCAGTGGCAATCTTTGGTTTGGCACGACTGGCGGCGGGGTGAATCGTTACGATGGAAAGACTTTCGCCCAATTTACTGAAAAGGAAGGGCTTCCTCATAATATGGTTAGGAGTATGCTGAAAGACCACAACGGCAATCTCTGGATTGGTAGCGAGGGTGAGGGTATCAGCCGCTACGACGGAAAGACTTTAACCCGTTTTACCGAAAAAGATGGACTATCCAATAATTTGATTCGAGGTTCAATTGAAGACCACGCTGGTAATCTATGGATTGGCACATTGCGCGGAGGTGTGACCCGTTACGATGGTAAATCCTTTACTCAATTTACTGTAAAAGAGGGATTGTCCAATAATGTGGTTAGATGTATCCTTGAAGACCGCTCCGGTAATCTCTGGTTTGGTACATGGGGCGGCGGTGTGAGCCGTTACGATGGGCATACGTTTACGCATTTTACCGAAAAAGAAGGGCTGCTCAGTAATGACATTCGAAGTATGTTAGAAGACAGTGGCGGTAATATTTGGTTCGGTACCAATGGCAAGGGGGTGAGCCGCTACGATGGACAATTTTTCACCCATTTTACCGAAAAAGAAGGGCTTGCTAATAATGATGTTGTCAGTATCCTTGAAGATAGTCATGGCAACATTTGGTTTGGTACTGGCTCAGGTTTAAGTTTTTTAAGCAAAACGAAATTAAATGCACTTTCTATTCAAAAAACACAAAAAGACATATTGGATTCGGGCATTATTTTCAAAAACTATACCTACGAAAGTGGCTTTATCGGCATTGGCTGTAATGAATCTGCTATTTTGGAAGCCAAAGATGGCAGAATATGGATAGGCGCAAATGACAGATTAAGCGTTTTTAATCCCAAAGGAGGGCTAGCAGATACAGTTGCACCAAATCTGGTGTTAACGGGTTTAGCACTATTTAACGAAGATATTCCTTGGATAAATTTAATAAGCAAAGAAAGCAGTAAGCAGACACCTGTTGTGAAAGATACGGGATTTGTGTTAGGCAATGGGGTACGTGTCGCAGAATTTGAGTTTGAGGATGTAACACCGTGGTATGGACTGCCTATGAATTTAAGTTTAGCGCATAACAATAACTATCTCACCTTTATTTTCACAGGCATTACCGTATTTCAACCTAAAGAAGTGAAATATCAATATAAATTGGAAGGTATTGACGACAATTGGAGTCTGCTAACTAACCGCAATGAAGCCACATATGGCAACCTTCCGCCGGGTCATTATACCTTCAAAGTAAAAGCAAGGAACAGCGAAGGCTATTGGAGCAAGGAAGTGACCTATAATTTTACGATTCGCCCGCCGTGGTGGCGCACTTGGTGGGCTTATGTGCTTTATGCTGTATTTATTGGTGGAAGTATTTTGTTTATTTATCGCTTCCAACTTAATCGCAGTTTAGAACAGGCAGAAGCACTTCGCCTAAAAGAATTAGATGCTGTCAAAACAAAACTATACACCAATATTACACATGAATTTCGCACACCGCTAACCGTTATTCTGGGTATGGCAAAGCAGGCTCTGGATAATCCAAAAGAATATGTGCAAGAAGGTTTGAAAATGATTATCCGCAATGGACAAAATCTGCTTACACTTGTCAATCAAATGCTCGACCTGAGCAAATTGGAAAGCGGTAAATTAACCTTGCATTATCAACAAGGGGATATTGTAACTTTCTTGAAATATATTGCCGAAAGCTTCCATTCCTTAGCCGAAAACAAAGGTGTTCAGATTCACTTTCTCACGGACGCAGAACGATTAAACATGGACTTTGATAAAATGAGATTGCAACAAGTGGTGTCCAATCTTTTATCGAATGCGATTAAATTTACGCCAAAAGGCGGGCATATCTATGTGTCAATTGATAGACAAAATAATACACTTGTTTTGAAAATCAAAGATACAGGTATCGGCATTGCTGAAATGGACATTCCCTACATTTTTGACCGATTCTATCAAGCAGATGATTCCCATACCCGACATGGAGAAGGTACAGGCATTGGTCTGGCACTGACCCGTGAGTTGGTAAAACTGATGGAAGGCACGATTGTGGTTAAAAGTATTCCGAATGAAGGTACTGAATTTGAAGTGACGCTGCCCATTCGACATATAGCGGATATTTCCGAAGGGATTCCTATGGAAAAAGAAACGAAAGAAGAAGCGGCGCAATTTCAGGCAGTGAAATATATCATAGATGCCCCTATTTCCCACGAACACGATTCCTTATCTATCGTCAATGAAAGTAACGTTAATGACAAACCCCTTGTATTGATTGCGGATGACAATGAAGATGTGCGTACTTATTTGGCTGCTTGTTTAAAAATGGATTACAGTCTTGAAATCGCCAAAAACGGGCAAGAATGTGAAGACTTGGCTTTTAACACCACGCCTGACCTCATTGTACTGGATGTGATGATGCCTTTCAAAGATGGTTTTGAGGTCTGTAAAACATTGAAAAATGATGAACGTACCAGCCATATTCCCATCATTATGCTCACAGCCAAAGCCGACTTGGACAGCAAGTTAGAAGGCTTGGAATGCGGGGCAGATGCTTATTTGATGAAACCCTTTCACAAGGAAGAACTGTTGCTACGGATTAAAAAACTGCTTGAATTGAGGCAACAATTGCAACAGCATTATCGTTCATTAGCCGTTTTTACTGAGGGGGCAGATACGTCTCATAGCGAGGATAAAATAGTGAATAGTTTGGAGAATGCTTTTGTCATAAAAGTTAGGAAAATAGTTGAAGCGCATTTAACCGATTATAATTTAGATGCCGAAAAACTCAGCCGTGCTTTAACTTTGAGTCGTTCACAAGTGCACCGCAAATTGTCTGCCTTAACGGGTCTTTCTGCTACGAGCTTTATCCGCTATGTTCGTTTGGTGAAAGCGAAAGAACTGCTTCTTAATTCAGGCTTTAGCATTACCGCTATTGCTTATGACAGTGGTTTTAATGACCCTGCCTATTTCAGCCGCGTGTTTAAACAAGAGTTTGGCGTAACACCGCAAGCGTGGCGTGAGGAAAATCTCTCACAAAACGAATAAAATCCATTCCTATCCTAGTCTTAAACCCGATAAATATCAAAAATAGGGAGGGGGTGCAAAAAATTAACCTTTTTGCACCCCCTCCCTATTTTGATGTTTTACCTCGTTTTTTTTTCTGTAAATACAATACTTATCCAATTTGTGCAACGTATGTCCAACGGTTTTTACATAAAACCCCTTCACATTTGTACGCTATCTTATAGAATACATTCTAAAAAAAACCTTATTGTATAAACAATTTAAAAATCTGTATCATGAAAAACAATCTCACCCTTTGGGTTCTATTGGCATTTTTAACCCTACTTGGCGTAACAAACTGTACAAAAGAAGAAGACACAACAGAAGCTAATATCTTTACAGAACAGACACCACAGGAGATTCAAAACAACCAAACGGCTATTATTGGCTCTTGGCAATTCGTTGAAAAAAGCGTGGATGTTAAAGTGCATACTTGCCCTGGAACAGTCTTAGGAAATATGTCGAAACTGATGATACAATGGGAAAATGTTACAAATGATGAAAAACGAGATTTCAAGCAAAATGG
>JAYUQN010000446.1:0-4147 GCA_043756725.1 Saprospiraceae bacterium | reverse complement strand
GTATTCCGCAAGAAGATTCTGATTTGGCAAATGATACAGCTAATATCGTCTATTTTTTTGCCGACAATCCTGGGCGTTTTTATACTGAAAAAGACTCTTTGCTCGACAATTTTTTTCAGCAATATGACCCTGCTCGAAAACGGCAATTGGATTATTTCAATTTGGGCTTTCCTGTGTCTGCCACCTACCCCTCCGTATATCAGCCCACTTTGAGACGTGGTTTGGATATAGGCTTACACGCTTATGATATTTACCATATCAAAAACAGCGATGTGCGTTTTTTTCAACAAACAAAGCCGTTTGGTGATTTTTCAACCGTCATATCGGGACAAAATAGCAGTGGATTGAGCGGACGTTTTTCACGCAATTTCGCTAATGGCATCAATCTATCAGCAGAGTTTCGCATCATCGGCAATATCAATCAGCGCAATGAAGAGGGTCCTCTTTTTAACCGAAAAATAAATGATACGACTCAAACGTGGCTTTATGAAGGCTTTCCTCGAGGTAAAAATAGTGCTATCGGCATAGGGCTTTGGAAACACAGTGCGCAATATGATGGCTATTTTACCGTAACCACCAATTATGTCTCGCAATTTGATCAAGGCGGTATTGCCAGCCCTATACTTTTGACACAACGGACGCCAACCGAGACGCTTTTTGGTAGGCTCTCAAATGCTACTACACGCTATGAAAAATCTGAAATTTCGTATTTGCAGTATTTGAAATTGAATAAAAAAGATTCAACGGGCACAAAACGTAGCTATTTGGCGAGCCATCAAATCACTTATAAATCCGCTTTTTATAAAGTAGTTGACCCGTTTTCTAATAAACCTTTATTACAAGATACGGCTTTTTATGGTGATTTACTGAATGATATACGCGGTTTGCGCTTCTTTTTGAAAGAAAAACAACTTGAAAATAGTTTTAACCTTAGCACAACAAAAGCCAGATTGTCAACTGATTCTATTAAAAAAACTCTGGGACAAAATGATTGGTTTGAGGTCGGTATCAGTCATTCCTATCACCATATTGATTGGGAATCTACAAAGCGTAATATCAATAATGTTATTGTGAAAGGGCGATGGAATTTCACACCGAATGATAATGTGAAAGTTGAAACGTATGCGCATCTCAATGTTTTAGGCTATAATGTCGGCGATTATCGTTTGAGTGGTGAGCTATTTTATAATTTGAAAAACATTGGTAGCATAACAGCGAAAGCAGTTAATCAATTATATGAACCTTATTTTCTTCAAAATACCTTATATTTGACGCAAAAACCAGTTTGGGATAATGTGTTTAAGAAAACGCTTGAAACAAGTGTGACAGGTACTTTGGCTGTTCCTCGTCTCCATTTTGAAGGGACAGTGGCTTATACGCTCCTCAACAATTTTGTTTATTTCGATAAAACTTTCAAACCCCAACAAGCTAATACCCCCCTCAGTATTTTACAGTTAATTTTGACTGAAAACATAAAATTGGGCTTTTTTCATTTAGATAATACCGTTGTGGTGCAAAAACCGACTGAAAAATATTTACGTTTGCCAGAGTTTTATACTAAAAATAGTCTTTATACGGAAAGTAAAATTTTTAAAAAAGCGATGTTGGCTCGGTTTGGTTTGGATTTTAGGTATAATTCATCGTGGTTTGCACCAGCGTATATACCTACACTTGGACAGTTTTTTATACAAGAGGAGGGGAAAGTGAAAGCCTATCCTGCGCTGGATGTGTTTATGTCTTTCAAAGTGAAATCGTTTAGGGTTTTTGCGAAGATGGATAATGTGGTGGGTAATTTGTCAAAGGACGTTTATTTTCAAATTTATAATTATCCTGTGCCGGATAGACGAATTTGGTTTGGCGTAAGGTGGCAGCTTGTCAATTAACGGTAACATGGACTTTAGTCCGTGGAGCGTCACGGACTGAAGTCCGTGCTACGTTTAATTTTTAAATTAAGATGATACAACTCGGACAATATACAACGCTGGAGGTTGTGAAAACAACAGATTTCGGCATTTATCTTGATGGTGGTCCCTTTGGTGAGGTGCTGCTGCCCAAACGCTATGTGCCTGAAAATACGGAAGTAGGGCAAGACCTTCGCATTTTTCTCTATTGCGATTCGGAAGACCGTGTGATTGCTACCACTGAAAAACCGAATGGGGTGGTTGGTGAAATAGCTTGTATGACCGTCATAGACATTGCGCTACATGGTGCTTTTTTAGACTGGGGTTTGATGAAAGACCTGCTCGTGCCTTTGAGAGAGCAAGCTGAGAAGATGGAGAAAGGCAAGTCGTATCTCGTAAAAGTGCTTTTGGATGAAGATACTGACCGTATTTACGCCTCCTCTCGTCTTTCAAAATTTGTATCTGAAATAACAGATGGACATCTTTCACACAACGAAGAAGTGAAATTGATGATATGGACAAAAACGGATTTGGGCTACAAAGCCATCATCAATGACCAATATGTAGGCGTTATTTTCAAAAATGAAGTTTTTCAGCCCCTCCAAACGGGTCAAATACTGAGGGGGTATGTGAAGCAGATTAGAGAAGATGGAAAGATTGATTTGACGCTTAAAAAGCACGGCTATCAGCAACAAATACCCGATGCAGCGGATGTTTTATTGAAAAAATTAAAAGAAAATGACGGGTATATTGCTATAACCGATGGCACTTCGCCTGACATTATTTATGAAACCTTAGGTATGAGTAAAAAGGCTTTTAAAAAAGCGGTAGGCAGTCTTTATAAGCAAAGGCTTATTATTTTGGGTGAAAAGGGAATACGGTTGGCGTTATGAGTTATGAGTTATGAGTTATGAATTATGAGTTATGCAAAACTCATAATTCATAATTCATAACTCATAATTCATAACTCATAATTCATAACTCTTCCTTATTTGGGTCGCCAAACTGTCCATCTGCTTCAAGTTGTTTCATCATACCATCAATACGATACATTTCATCAATGGTATCATCATAAAAAAGGGCGATATTGGGGATGATGCGGACTTGGTTGCGGATGCGTTGCCCGAGTTTTGATTTCAGAGCAGGCAATTCTTCTTGTAAAAGTAGGAGTGGCTCTTGTACATGGTCGGTATTGAAAATGCTCAAATATATTTTAGCATAGCCCATATCGGGTGAAATTTTCACATTAGTCACAGTTATCAATACACTTCTGCCGCAAATATTGGCTGCTTCTTCTTGCATTACGATGCTGAAATTGCGTTTCACCAATTCTGCGACCTGTTTTTGTCTTTTCGATTCCATTTTATTTAAATTGTTGAATGGTTAGATTGTTGAATGGTTAAATTGTTGTATTGTTGGCGTTTCACCAACAATACAACAATTTAACAATACAACAATTAATGCAGCAAAAGTATTGGTTTTTACCGATAAAAATGAAAATATAGTTTTATATGACTGAAATTTTAAAATATTTCCCTAATCTAACGGACGAACAGCAGGCACAATTCACCCAATTGTTGCCTTTATACAAGGATTGGAATGAAAAAATAAATGTGATTTCGAGAAAAGATATTGATAATCTTTACGTACACCACATTTTACATTCCTTAGCCATAGTGAAAGTTATGGCTTTCAAAGACGGTGCAAATATCTTAGATTTGGGCACAGGCGGCGGTTTTCCGGGCATTCCCTTAGCCATTTTATACCCCTCAGTAAATTTCACTTTGGTAGATAGCACGGCTAAAAAAATTAGAGTTGTACAAGAAGTTGTCACGGCTTTGGGCTTGAAAAATGTAACCGCTATTCACACAAGGGTAGAGGAAATAAAAAATGTGCAGTTCGATTTTGTAGTCACTCGAGCCGTTACCACCCTCGATCAACTACTGCGGTGGAGTTATAAATTGATAAAAAAACAACATCAACATGCTTTGCCTAATGGCATTTTAGCTTTGAAAGGCGGGAATGTTCGAGAAGAAATAAAAGCGATGGGGAAGGGGCAATATGCTGAAATCAATCCTATTCAAAAGTTTTTTAAAGAAGCGTATTTTGAGGAGAAGGTGGTGGTGTATGTGCAAGCATAGACTGGATAAGCGGTTTAGTAAACGAATTTTGATAGTTTTTTGTGAGGAAACCGAAGCGCGAAAATTGGTTGAGGTGAAGGCCGCCGTTCACCATGACCGCGCGTT
>JAYUQN010000445.1:0-4149 GCA_043756725.1 Saprospiraceae bacterium | reverse complement strand
CCAGAACAAAGAAAGAGCTTTTATTTGGCATTACAAAACAGTCCTGAAATAGATTTACGGGATAATAGAGGCAAAGTACATAACATGAGCGTGGTTATGGCAGTATATTAGTAGGTCATACAAGAGGGGAAGCGATAGTACAAGCGGTGACGCATGGGAATAGGGAAGTGTATTGTCAAGGCTATTATAATGGGAGTAAGGAAAGCGAGCGTCCAGTAGTAGAAGAATTGTTGAAAGACAAGGTATTAGCGAGTCAAAAGCTCACCTTAGATGCCTTGCATTTTACGCCTAAAGTATTAACGGCTATCGCCCAAGCAGGCGGCACATATATAGTGGGCTTAAAAGGCAATCAAGAAGAGATTTCGACAGATATGGAACAAATATCGAAAATGTTAAAGCCTGATTTTCAATCAAATAGTGACGAAAAAGGTCATGGTCGAGAAGAAACACGCCCTTATAAAGCAATAAATATAAAAGGAGAATATTTTGATAAATGTTGGGATAAAGCAGCCTTTCAGACGCTCATACAAGTAAAACAGATACGATTAGAAACCAAGAGAGCCAAATACAGTGAAGAAATAAGCTACTATATGAGCAATGAAAAAGTAACAACCCAAGCGCAGGCAGAAATTTTATTTGGTGCAGTTAGGACACATTGGTCTGTAGAGACCAATAATAATATAAGAGATGTGAGCTTAAAAGAAGATAGCTTAAAATCCATTGAAAAAGCCGTTTCTCTTACAACATCTGTTATTAGAACATTGATAACCAATATGTTACAGATAACTAAACCCTCAAATATCGTAGCTCAATTTGAAGATTTCGCAGAAGATTTCGATGAATTGACTGCCTTTTTGAAAAGGGTTAAATTTTTAAAAGAAAACCCTAATTTTATTTATGATTGAATACTATTATTCATCCTAAAGGTCTTATTTTTATCTCAAACTTTTGTTCATCTTGGCTCGGAGGTTTTTAGGCTTTGTTCAACACCGCGCTCACGCAAACCCGCCGCAAAAGCCCACACACAAAGCCCAATGCGGCGGGTATTCGTGAGCGCAACCGTTCGGTGTAAGCAGAAAAAAAAGTTCCGTTCTTCGATTAAACGAAAGAAAGTAAATCTAAGAATACAACATAACAACAATATGAAAACCAGTGAAGAAAGAATAATATAAAACTGAAAGTAGAGTGATTTTAAATAATCTTTTCTACCTTTGTATCACAATTAAGGTATTTCGCTTAAACAACGGAACTTAAAAGGGAATTTGGTGAAAATCCAAGACTGTACCCGCAGCTGTAATTTGGTTTTTGTCACGATTTATCGTAACAATTAAATACTTTTTATCAATAATGTCACTGATTAAAAACACCTCAAATACTGAGGGGTATTGGGAAGACGATAAAAAGCCAATAAGTCAGAAGACCTGCCCTATTTGTACTCGATTGAAGACCTGCGGGAATACAGGTAACGAATAGTTATATTGTAGTACATTAATGCCCTCTTTTTGCTTGCAATACGAGGTGTACTATTTTGCCTATTCTTACAATGTCTCTCCTTTGGGTGAATAAGTTCGGGATAAAACTTATTTTTTCACCAATTTTTTTAATTTTTATGAAAAACATGAAATTTTGGGCAATATTAGTTGCCCTTTCTGTCTTTTTAGCATCTTGCAAAAAAGACCCTGACCCTGTAGTTGCCATACAACCCTACGAAAGTGGCGTTTTTATTACCCATGAAGGCGCATTTACGGGCGGAACTGGAACTGTCAGTTTCTACAACCGCACCATTGGTGGTATCAAAAATGATATTTTTGCTACGGAAAATAGCGGCACCGCCATCGGTAATATTCTTCAATCAATGTCGGTAGCAAACGGAAAAGCCTATTTGGTCGTCAATAATGCCAACCGAATTATCGTAGCAGATGCTAAAACCTTCAAATATCAAGATTCAATAGGAGGCACAACTTTACCTCGTTATTTTTTAGCCCTTGATGATAAAAAAGCATTTGTTAGCGAATGGGGTACGGGTGGCGTAAATGGTGCAATAAAAGTATTGGATTTGGCTACGAAAAAATTTACTAAAACCATCGCCACAGGCAAAGGGGCAGAGCGTCTTTTGAGGGTAGGTAATACTATTTGGGTTGCGAATAATGGTGGTTTCGATAAAGATTCAACGGTTGCCATTATTGATATTTCAACCGAAGCTATTACAAGTAAAATCAATATCGGTGTTTCACCAAATAGCCTTTTACAAGACGTAAACGGTGATATTTGGGTATTGAGCGGAGGTGCATGGGGCGCAGCAAATGGTAAATTGGTGCAAATAAAAGGCAATACAATTGCTGCAACTTTTAGTGTTCCACAAGGTTCAAGTTCCCTGGTAACAAATGCTGCAAAAAACACACTTTATTTTATTGGGGGTAAAGCAATCTATCAAAAAGATTTAACGACAACTGCACCTTCAATTTGGATAGATAAACCAACTTTAAATGCTTCTTTTGGTACATTATATGGTTTAGCAATTGACCCAAAAACAAACAATGTATTTCTTGCCGATGCAAAAAATTATAGTTCAACGGGAACGGTTTACGTATTCAATAATGCTAAAACATTCACGGATTCTTTAAAAACGGGTATTATACCCAGTAATTTTTGGTTTCAGTAATCTTAATTTCATGTATGGCTTGCAGTTAATTTCTGCAAGTCATACATTTATAAATCTATTAATGCGATGAATAAATTTAAGATACAGTTTGGCTTTTTGATAGTCATAATATTGGTTGCTGCGTTTAGTCGTATCATTCCACACATGCCTAATTTTTCACCATTAGGAGCAATTGGGCTGTTTGGTGCAGCTCATTTTGACAAAAAATGGAAAGCATTGTTGATTCCAATTGCAGCAACTTGGTTAAGCGATTTATTTATCAACAATGTGATTTACGCTCAATACTATCCAAAATTTACTTGGTTTTACAATGGTTTTTATTGGCAATATAGTAGTTATTTACTCATTACGCTTTTAGGCGTTTGGCTTTATGCCCAAAAAATTTCATTTAAAAAAGTATTATTGGGTGCATTGGGTTCTGGTTTGATATTCTTCTTGATTTCTAACTTCGGTTGTTGGATTGGCAGTTCATTTTATCCTCAAAACTTAGCTGGATTAGTCTCTTGTTATACCGCAGGTATTCCATTTTATAAAGGAACATTATTAGGTGATGTGTGCTATTCAAGTGTTTTATTTGGTGGTTATTATTTATTGCAAAATAGATATACTTTATTTAGACTTTCATATCTGCAATATGTGTAGAAAACTTCCCCAAAAAAACGTTTTTAAACATTGATACCAAGCAACTTTAGCCAAAAATGACAAAATACTGAGGGAGTAATAAACCAACCGAGTCAAGTTTAAACAAGGTTTTGGGCGATAAAAATGAACTTACACCGATGTTTGATAATATTTCGAGCGATAATTGAAAAAAAGTGGTAAAATCGGCAAAAATACTGAGGGGGTAACAGGCAACAATTTTGACATGTATCACGACTAAAAAAATAAAAAAAACAGTTTATGCGACTACAAAAAAAATAAAAAAATAAAAAAAAAGACGGCGGAGAACAAATAAGCCTGTAGTCGGCGAATAGCCGACGACAGGCTTATGTTGAACGAAGCCTACGGCATTGAGTGTCCTTTGAGGTAAAATTTAACCCGTTTAACCAAAACGCTGAAAAAGCAATCTGCAATAAGGGGACTTGTCCGCTTCGAGGTCCGTTTCGTTCAATTTTTAATCACGATGAAGGCGTGACTAAAAACCATCGCAATCCCCCCTCTCCATAGGAGTCCCTTCGGACAGTATCGTGGGGAGCGCCTGATTCGTGTGGGGGGGAGTGCGGTGGTTTTCCTTAATGTTCGATGCAATGAAAGAGAAGCCCTATTCATTGAATAAACGAAAATGAATAATGTATAAAAAACGAATAATCAATTGTTTAGATAAGTAACAGAATAGCAAGGAGAAAAATACTGAGGTATCTCCAATTAAAAGTTGAAAAAAATATCAAATTTTAGACTAAAAAAAATCTTTTTTGAAAAATATTTTATATATTTGTTGTTCAGTTACCTCTAAAAAAATACTTCAATGAGACATTTTTATTCTTTAA
>JAYUQN010000444.1:0-4150 GCA_043756725.1 Saprospiraceae bacterium | reverse complement strand
TGGATATTTGGGCAAATTTTGGTTTGGCTATACAAATTAAGCATCTTTCATTGAGTGAAGAATTAGCCGAAAATATTGTAAGTTCCGTAAATGCTGATAGAATTGTTATTGTGTGCAAGAAAGCAGAACAGAAAATCATAGTGTCATTACTCAATCAAATTGGTTGGAAATCTCGTATTCAAAGCATAATTACAGAAAATGACTTGACAGATTGGTATGAAAAAGCATTACGAGGTAAATATGGCGAACAAATAGGAGAGAAAATGTTACAAATTCTATCAAACGAAATCAAGGTAGAATTTCCTGTTACAGAGAATATCGAATTTGGTCGGTTTTATAAAGGGCGCGGATATGATAAATTGACAGATATACTTTGGGATAAATAAAGTCCCCCCTCAGTATGAGTCATCATTTTGACATGTATGACGACTACAAAAATAAAAAAGCGGTTTTTACGACGAAAAAAAATAAAAAAACACTTCCGACACCAAATAAGCCTGTAGTCAGCGAATAGCCGACGACAGGCTTATTTGTTTACAAAATAAAAAAAATATACCTTGTACTAAGGAAAAAGTTATTTTTGCAGCATAAAACATGATAAAATGACTGTTAAAGATAAATATATCAACCCTTTTACGGATTTTGGCTTTAAAAAACTATTTGGTACAGAACCCAATAAAGATTTACTGATAGACTTTTAAAATGAAGTAATCTTATCTGAACAACGTAAGATTACAGATTTAAGCTATAAAAAAAATGAGCATCTCGGCGAAACGGAGTTTGACAGAAAAGCAATTTTCGATTTGTACTGCCTTGGTTCTAACGATGAACGCTTTATTGTAGAGATGCAAAAAGCGAAGCAAAATTATTTCAAAGACCGAAGTGTTTTCTACTGTACTTTCCCGATTCAGGAACAAGCCGTAAGAGGCGATTGGAATTATAGATTATCAGAAGTCTTTACCGTTGGTATTTTAGATTTTGTCTTTACGGAACCATGTTGATGGAAGGTTATAAAAATGGGAAAAAATCACATTTTCGTACCATGACAGTGTTTAAACTTTTTACCGCTACCACAATGGCAACGGTCATTTCTACCTATTTTGGGGCTTGCTATAATAGGTGTGCGAGCTAAGATTTCAGCTTCTTCAACATAATCAATTTGATGTAAAGATGGGACTCTGAAAGACATACAAGTATTTCCGTTAAAGTTAGTAACAGAAAAATCACCAAGTCCGATAATATCCATACCAATCAAAACATCTATGCCATCAAGTATGACACCGAGACTAACATTGACACTCATAACTCTAACACCATTTTGTAAAACGACATCAACTACATAGGTAGGAGTATCTATATTTTGCTGGCTTGCTGTATTAACCTTTGTAAATCCTGTTGGTATGAGTTGTAAAGCATCAACAATTTTTTGAGTTATAACAGTGCCGCTTGCGCCTGTATCCCAAATAGCTCTGGTATCAAATTGAGCATCAAAAACATCGGGTTGAGTTATGGTAATCGTTGTTACCAATACCCTTGCAAGCCCTGTTGCTTTAACGGTTAGGGCGTGAGATTGTCTTGACATAAGGAATTAGAATGAGACCCGTAGGGTGTGAAAGCTATGAGAATAGGCATTGCTATTAGCTTCACATAGTTGAATAATAAAAGTACCCAATTTATGGTGCTTTTTAGTTTCATTATAGGCTTCAATGCGAGAAGAATAAGCACCAATCACTTTCTCATCTTTAATAACAATAAAACGACCCTCATATTTTTGTATGAGTTCTTTTTGATGAGATAGATAATATTCAAATTCTTTGTGCAACATAACAAGTGTGATTTATTAATGGTCTCTTAATTATAGTGCAAAATTCAACATAATTTTTTATTTATACAAATAAAATTTGCAAAAACACAATATATTAACACATTGGACATATAAATATATAATCATTTTTCATTTCCATATAAAGATTTACTTATAGACTTTTTAAATGAAGTAATCTTACCAAAACAACGTCCGACTAAACTTCAAGAAAAAATATTTAAACGTTTATTTGAGACTGCTGGAATAGCCAAGTTTAGTCCTGAAGAAATGGAAGAATATGAAGAGCGTTTGAAATCCTATTGAGACTCGAAGAAGTCTTAAATCAATTTATAACCGAATATAGCACGGATGCAACTTCTTTTTTTTATGAATAAATGTTCTGATGATTTCAGATTCACTGATAATGCTGGTAAGTTTTCGGGCAAAGAACAGCTAAAATCAAATACAACTTATCAATCTGATAACCAACTATCAGATTCAAAAGCCTGTCAAAGTGGAAACTTAGCAATGATAAGCGGTCTTCGTACAGCCAAAATCACAGATGCTAATGGAAGGGTAAAGAACCAAAAAGTGGCTTTTACCTATACATTACTAAAACAAAATGGTAAGTGGATGTTTGTGAATTCGCAGCAGACGGATGTGAAAGAATGATAACTAACGGTTAGACTTCTTAAAAAAAACTGCCAATACTTGCAAATCAATAGCAATTATTGTATCTTTGCATCAACCAAATCGTTTTGGACGTTTTCGCAACGCCTTTCTTTTGAAAGTAGCATGTGGAATTGGTTAATACAAAAAGCCGTTTCGTTGTTCAACGAGACGGCTTTTCTGTTTTCTTTCGGATATAAAAAGTATGAAGCATAAGCCGGTGTTTCTTTACTCGCAGTTTTTGAAGGCTTTGCACAGTGCGAATTTCCCAAACGGCAAAGTAATACCTATCTTTAGCTTCTTTTTCCATTAAAATACAAGGGTGTCCTAATCTTGATTTTCCTGTATAGGTGATAAGGTCAGGTGTTTCAAGAATTTGAAAGATAAAACGTAAATCTCTTTTCTGAACATTTATTTGCCCTCTTGGTGTTTCCTTCTCTGTAGTACTATGTTGATTCAACAAATGACGGAAGCCAGAAGAATCCATTGAAATAGTATAGCCTAAAAGGTCAAAGCCTGTTGCCTTAGAATATGTTTGAGATAAATCTTCGGAAACTTCACCTATATCAATACGCCAAAAATCACCTGCTGCGGTCGTCAGAACAAAGTCAAAGAGAGCATCAATTAACTCAATAGCATTAGAAAAAGCATTTTTTGACATGATAAGTTACCTATTTTTTATGACAGCAAAGCTAACTCAAAAGACCATAAAAAAAAATTATCTTTCCATAATGTGATTTATCTATTATCTATAGAGGAAAATAATTTTGTGATAATTGATGAAAAACGCTTAAAATAGGCAAAATACTGAAGGGTGTCCAAATTAAATTTTGACAAAATCGGTAAGGCACTTTCAAGAATCGTAATTGCAAAAGCAAGTAAAGAGCGTGTAATTGAACAATGGCAAGAAAAATACTTGGCAAAAAATTCAAATTTTAAAAATACGAAGTGGCCAATAAGCGAATCACTTATTTTTGCAGCATAAAACATGATAAAATGACTGTTAAAGATAAATATATCAATCCTTTTACGGGTTTTGGCTTTAAAAAACTATTTGGTACAGAACCCAATAAAGATTTACTTATAGACTTTTTAAATGAAGTAATCTTACCAAAACAACGTCCGACTAAACTTCAAGAAAAAATATTTGAACGTTTATTTGAGACTGCTGAAATAGCCAAGTTTAGTCCTGAAGAAAAGGAAGAATATGAAGAGCGTTTGAAATCCTATCGAGACTTGAAAAACGTCATTGATACGTCATACAATGATGGTAAAAAGGATGAAAAGAAAGAGCAAAATTTATGACCCCTCACAAATTAAAACCTTAGAAAGATGAAACAACCGTTAATGGGAGATTTTAATTTAACTTTTGACTGCAACTGATTAGCTTATTTTTAGTTAATACTATTAATTAATCTCGTAGCCGTAATAGTTTCTGAATAAATTTGCGAACAAAATAATGAAGAAAGCCATAATTTTCACTTTGAATTGTGGCTTTTTCATTATTTTTGCACAAAATATAATGATACGGCAATGAAATTAGTAAGATTCGATTGGGCAATGAAGCATTTGCTTCGAGATAAGGCGAATTACAGCATCTTAGAGGGGTTTTTGTCTGTTCTACTGAATGAAAAAGTGACAATAAAACAGATTTTGAGTAGCCAATCCAATAAAGAA
>JAYUQN010000443.1:0-4151 GCA_043756725.1 Saprospiraceae bacterium | reverse complement strand
CTGAAAGTTGGGTGTGTGATGTGACTGAAACGTTTGAAGATTTAAAATTCACCCCTCAGTATGACTTGTTTTCGGGTATGGCTGAAACGATAGAGTGGTATAAAAAGCAGGGGTGGTTGAAATGATAGGAAATGATGAATTATTCCGATGGAATCCCTATGGGATAAATGATGAATTAAGAATTAAGAAAGCGTTGTTCCGTAGGAATCCCTATGGGAATAATCAATACTTTACAATTTTAAAATGATACTTTATTATTTTTACGTTCCTTATCAATGAGTTTTTCATTTTTTAAAATTTAACGGAATAACGGCACGTATCGGATACTTTTAAAGTATCCGATACGTTGATAATCAATGACTTACGTTTTTTGTTCCAATAAGTAGATAATTCCGAAATTTAAAGTTAGGAAAATAGTAAAATAGAGAGGGCGTATTTTCAAAATACCCCCCTCAGTATTTTGGACTTTTTTTGATTAAAAATTATTGTTTCAAAATAATGCCGTTTGGCTTACTGCCTACGGTAATAGTTGTTGTTACTTTATGGTCTGCAACCATGATAACTGACACCGTATTTGCGCCTTGATTGGTCACATAAGCGGTTTTATTATCATTGGTAAAAGTGATAGCATGAGCATCTGCGCCCGTTATGATTTCGCCTTGTTTCGCCCATTTTCCAGAAACGACTTGGTAATAAACGACCTTGCCGTTAGTGGCATCACTCACCCAAAGCTCTTTTGAAAAGGCATTGTAAGCAACATAGCCAGGCTTGTAGCCTAATGCGATTGTTTCCGTCACTTTCTGGGTAGCTACGTCAATTTCAGACACCGTTTTATCGGTTTCATTGTCGCAATACATCTTTCCGTTTGACGCTGCCCACGCACCTACGGGCGCAGCACCTACTGGAATTGTCGTTTTTACAGCTTTAGTTGCGGGGTCAATGACGGTTACGGTTGCATCGCCTGTATTAGCAACAAAAACAAGGCTACCGTCTGCCGAAAAAGTGACTTCCGAAGGCGTTTTACCGACTTTTATCGTCTTAGTTTGTGTAAAATCGGTTGTATTGAAAACGAATACTTCACCTGCAACTGCACCTTGACCGACCCAAAGTTCTTTATCGTCGGGTGAAAAAATACCATTGTGAGGCAAAGAAGTAGTATTCAAAATACGGTGTTCATTCCCTGTTGTTGTTTCCAAAACGATAACTTTAAATCCCTTCGTAATTGAGCTACTATGCCCCGAATGTCCCGCACTAATATCTTGCGAAATAATGCCAATCGCCATCAGCGACTTGGCTTTATTGAAATAGATATGATGCGGAAAAGTCGCCCCATTCAAACCAATCGTTTCAGTCACTTTATTGGTTGAAAGATTTACAACTTGAACCGTATTATCGCCCCCATTCACCACATAAGCGGCGGCATAATTGATATTCAAATTGGGCATAATAGTGCTTTTTTTACAAGCAACTATGGTTGCCAATGCCACAAACGACAAGGCAACAAATGATTTAGTTTTACTAAACATTTGATAATCAGATTTTTATGAAATTACAAATAAATAAATTGAAAAAATTAAGATAGACCTATTCAGGGGTATGTTTTGCTGCCGTGAACACGAACAACAAGACAATTTTGAGCGATATAGAAAGCAATGATTGCACATAAAACAAAACGCTAAATTAAGCTATTTTGTTGTAAGTTAATGAGTTATCCCTATTTTTACTCTCTGTTCTTGAAATAGACGCTTTCAAAGTAATGAAATCTAATAAGAAAAAAAACGGTCATAAAACCCAATATTCTATGAAGAATGGTCAGCAATAATGACCCATTTTCCCTTTATTTTATTGAAAACTAAGGAGAAATACCCGCCAATATCGCCTTTTTCAGGTCGGGTCAAATGCCATTTGCCGACCACGAGGTGGTGCTTTTTGCCCAGCGGTTTCATTTCAAGAATATCAAATTTCAAAGTGCCCATTGTGGCTTTGTCGGGATAGTTTTTATAGTAGCTTTCGAGGGTGGCTTTGTAGCCGTATTTGATGCCGCCTTTGCCGATGTACATGAGCGAATCTGTTTCCCAATAGCCCACCATAAAGGCTTTGGTGTCACCCCGATTCCAAGCGGCAACTTGGTTGTTGAGGATTTGCATGATGGCGGTTTGGTCTTTGCTTTGGGCGAAAAGACTTGCAGAAAACAGGAGTGTAAATAGGAAGAGGTTAATTTTTTTCATAGTGGTGTTATAGTAAATTGTGTAAAAAAAGAGGGTGAATGATGGTTTTAAACTATTGAAAATCAATATTTTATAAAATATTGAGCTGTCTAAAAATTCATCATTCACCCTATATTATTCATCATTTTTTTCCCAAATCATACAGCAATTTCCAATGGGAGTGCATTGCCGCAGTGACGCGAGGAAACTCAATATAGTTGATACCATATTCTTGGCAAGTATCTTTCACAATTTTGCTGATTTGTGGATAATGGATATGGCTTATTTTAGGAAAAAGATGGTGCTCAATTTGAAAATTTAAACCACCACAAAACCAAGTGACAATGGGGTTGCGTGTGGCAAAATTAGCGGTTGTCTGTATTTGATGAATTGCCCATTCGTTTTCAATTTTATTTTCATCAGTCAATTTCGGAAAGTTGGTATGCTCTACCGTATGGGCCAATTGAAAAACGACAGCAGTTAAAAAGCCTGTAATCAAGACAAAAACAGCGAAACCTATCATGAAATCTACAAAGCCAACCATCAAAATGGGGAGAACTATCATAATAAAATAACTACCCAACTTGCTTGCCCAAAAGGAAATATGCTGCCCGATAGACATTTTAGGAATATCAAAATTACCTATCTTTTTAGAAAAATATTTCTCATAATCGAACCAAAAAAGCCAAAAAACATAGAAAAAAGCGTACAAAAAAATGACATAAATGAACTGAAACCGATGAAACCAACGGTATTCTTGCTCATCACACATCCGCAAAAAAGGTTGAATATCAATATCATCATCTACGCCATTGACGTTTGTGAAAGAGTGATGCAATACGCAATGTTTCACTTTCCACATATAATCATTGCCACCCAAAAGATTGAGCGAAAATGCGGCAGCGCTGTTTAGCACTTTATTTTTTGAAAAACTACCATGTGAGCCATCGTGCATGATGTTGAAACCAACCGCAGCAGTTGTCAAACCTAAGATAACGCAAAGCAGAAGAGAAATATATCCGTTTGGTTGAACAAACAGGAGAACCATATAGGAAACAATATGTAAGGCAATTATTGTTATCGCTTTTGTAAAAAGTTGCCAATTACCCGTTAGGGTCTCGTTATTTTCTTCAAAATAAACCTGAACACGACTTTTCAAGTCCGTGTAAAAATTGGGAGCCGTAGTAAAACGTGGCATTTGCATGATGGCAATAGAGGTTTTAGTTAGATGAAAAAAATGGAATAATAGAGTAGTGATTTGCGTATTTAGACAATTTGATTTTGGTATAAATACAAAGGTAATCAAGCCAAGTTATAGTTTGGTTATAGTTTGGTTAAAATTTTGAATTGTTGCTAAAATAAGGCATACATTTGAAAGTTTTTAAATAAAGCACTATAAAGAACTAACTGGCTTAAAATATGGTTTTATTATTATCAACAATCACTTGACAAATTTAACTTTATATTCATGAAAAAAATTACCCTTTTGTCCCTCGTCTTGTTGTTCTCCTTTAGGGGGATAGCTCAAAACAACGATAGCGGCAACTATAAAAACTGGATAGTGGATTACACTCAAGCTCGTAGCTCTTTTGCTGGTGTGAAATTGGATAAACTTGAATTGAACAGTAAATATACCATTGCGCACATGAGCTTTCAGAATAGGCATTTTGTCACGCAACACATAGAGGCATGCAATACCTTTCATATCCGTTCTAATGGTAAAAAGATAGCCACTTTTATAAAAGCCGAAAATATACCGACTCGCAATATTGACCAAATAGGCTTTTCTTGTGCGGATGAAAAAACCTCGATGAAAATTCCTCCGGGCATGTTTGTCCGATTTCGTATTTATTTCACACGCATTCCCGAATATCTTAATGTAATAGATATTATTGAATACGATGGTTTCAGAGAATGTGAGTTTGATATTTTCAATTTGAACAT
>JAYUQN010000442.1:0-4156 GCA_043756725.1 Saprospiraceae bacterium | reverse complement strand
GCAATTTCTAATGTAAAATATACACGAGGTTTTCGTAGAGACGTTGCAGTGCAACGTCTCGGGTTTAGCCTATTTTTTTTATTGTATTGACCACAAGTTAAGACGTTGCAGTGCAACGTCTCTACGTCAAATCGTGGAAATATTTTACATCAGAAATTGCTGAAAAGCAGCTCAATATTTTTCTAACTAATTGATTATCAATGGATAAAAATTTGTATAAATGCTTCAGCTTTTTGAAAAATTGTCAAATCTCGAAAACCTTTACTTTGGCTTTCACCTTATTTCTATCCATTAAAATAGACACAATGCCTATTATTTCAGTTACATACTTTCTAACACCACCACCACCTGCGGGACCGTTCGTATAAAGTGCTTCCACTTCTTCACCTATTAAGGCAGCTTCAGCTTGCGTTTTAGCTTTTCCAGCAACCCGAAGGCGGATTTCATAGGGCGATACTGAGGGGGTATCAAAGGCAACCCGATGAACAGAATTTAAACCAATATAATCAATTCTTAAATCTTCAATAGTTCCCCCCTTTGGGGGTAGGGGGGTGGAGGTCAAGCGTTTTTCAATAATATCTCCTGCCAATTCTGCTCGTTCAAATGCACTTGACCCTGCATACGATATTTCACCTTCGCCTAAATAAAAGGCTTTGTAACCAACGCTTACTTTATAAGTTTCGGGCTTTTTTTTACCTGTACCGCCTGTGACTTGCACTTGGTTTTCACCAATTTCTGTCAATTTCACGGTTGAAAAATCGGCTATCACATCGGGTGTAAAATATTCATATGGATTAATGACTTCATATAAAAGTTGCTCTTTTGCGGTTTGTAAATTGACGACACCACCCGTTCCTGCCACCTTGCTAATAACAGCAGAACCATCTCTGAAAACATCGGCAAAAGGGTGTCCGAGATTTGCCATATCTGGAACAGGTTTTTTAATGGGGTCAGCAAAATACCCGCCTGTGATATGCCCTGCACACTCCATCAAATGCCCGATAATCGTGCCTTTGCCCATCAAATCATAATCGTTTGTTTTCCATTGAAATTCATGTATCATCGGGGCAAGGAACAAAGAAGGGTCAGCGACTCGACCCGTAATGATGATATTTGCTTCTGTTTTTAAAGCTTTTAAAATACCTTCTACACCTAAATAGGCGTTGGCAGATATTAATGCGCCCGATTTGCTTATCCGAAGGGATTCCCATGGAAAAGATTCACCCGTTTCTATGGCGGGTACTGAGGGGTCTATTTTTTCAAAAACATCGTCACCATATACAGCGGCTACTTTAATTCTCAAGCCCATTTTTCGAGCAATTTCCACAACTTTTTTTGCACCTTCTATGGGATTTGCTGCGCCCATATTGGTTATTAAGCGAATCTTATTTTTTATTAAAAGTGGTAATAATGACTCTACTCTGCGCTCTAAAAAAGGGTCATAACCCTTTTTCGGGTCTTGTAATTTGCGTTTTTGAGCTAAAGCTATGGTGCGTTCTGCCAGACATTCGAGTACCAAATAGTCTAAATTGCCCTTTTCAGCCAAAACTACTGAGGGGTCTAATCTGTCACCTGAAAAACCTGCACCACAGCCGATTCTGATTGTTTCTTTCATAATTGTAGTCAATTATTCAGCAATTATCAATTCAATATCATTGTCTTTAAAAACTTGTTTGTTTTTTTCTTCAATGCCATTGTCCGTGATAATATAATCAATCAAAGACAAAGCACCCAGACTTGCCAAAGCGCTTTTGCCGATTTTAGTAGAATCTGCCACCAAATACGTGGTTTCAGCCGCTTCAATCATCGCTTTTTTCACTACCAAATCGCTGATACTGGGGTAAGTCAAACCCGATTTTAAGGAAATACCAGCTGTGGCTAAAAACAGTTTTTGAACATTTAAGCCCTTAAAAAAGTCGGCAGCTTTTTGACCCGTCAAGGATAAAGTTGGAGGTTTAAATTCTCCCCCTGTCATAATGACTTCAATATTGGGTTCTGTACCCAAAATCAAGGCAATATTTAAGGCATTGGTAATGACCGTGAGGTTTTTTAAGCCTTTTAGTTTTTTAGCAATTTCGGTAGTTGTTGAGCCAGAATCCAGAATGATTGTGTCGCCATTTTCAATAAAATCAAGGCATTTTCGAGCAATGACCTCTTTTTTATCCATATTTTCTTGATGCACCAACGACACACTCCGCACTTGGTCAGCTACATTTTTCAAAAATGCTCCACCATGTTCTTTAATGATTAAGCCTTCGGTTTCGAGTTTTTCTAAATCTTGTCTAATGGTCACCTCTGTGACTTTAAAAATGCGTGCAAGCTCAGTCACTTTTGCAGAACCGTCCTCTTTCAGCATCTCAAAAATTTTTTCTCTTCTTTGGTTTGGTAGCATTTTATTTTCTTTTATTTTGCAAAAATAATAAAAATCGAAAAAAAACAAAAAAAATATTAAAAAAACTAAATAAGCTCTTGCCTTATAATGGTCAACTTTTTTTAGGACAAGACATGTGCGGCTTATTTTTATTTAACATAATCTCAATTATAGTGTTTATTTTCTCTCACAGAGGCACTCAGAGGTTTCACAGAGTTACGTGTTGACAGCCCCCGACCCCAGAGGGGAGATAGCATCATATCTCCCCTCTGGGGCCGGGGGATGTCAACATCTAAATTGAAATTATCTCACATAATTTACTTGCACATCTATCGCCGTATCCTCTATCCGTATTTCATATTTCTTTTCAGGTTGGGTATAGACATTCACGCTTTGGTGGGTCGTGGCAAAAGTGTTTTCATAGAGAAAATCATGCGTTCCGAAAAGGATGTCTTCAATCTCTGCGCTTGTCCATTTTTGACAAACGCCTGCGAGGTAATATTGAATAATGCCCCGCAAACGCTGTATTTGATACAGATTTTCGACCCCCTCAGTATGGTCATTGGGCATGAGCAAAATCAAATAGTCTTTGGCTCGACTAATGGCGACGTTGAGAATATTCATTTTATTCAAAAAAGCATTCGGGCTTTTTGTAATTATCGGCGGCGGGTTTAAAAGGCATAAAACGATGTTACATTCATCGCCTTGAAAACTGTGAATGGTGCCTGTTTGAATCGTAATGTTTTTATAATTCAGATGCAAACCTGACAATATTTTATCTACCAAAGTCGCTTGTGCTTTATAAGGGCAGATAATGCCGATTTTAAAAATGCCCTCTCCGTGGGAGTCCCTTCGGACATGTTTAGCCTGTTCTGCTAAGTTTTTAGCAATATATTGCGTCAATTCAACGGTCAATAAAGCAGAATATAGGTGATAATGGCTTTTATTCAATAATTGAGGACGGTAAATAATCTCCAATTTATGGGCAGGAAACTGGATAATATTGATGTCTTTCAAAGGCAAATTGGGAATTTCAACCTTTTTTTGATGCTCTTTGAAACGGTTGTGCCTTAAGATGCCGTTGTATGCGAAATGGCTGTATAATCCGCCAATTGTGCTAATACTTCGGAATTGGGTTGTCAAATTTACAATTTTGTAGGGATGCGGATAAAGCCGTTCTCGTTGCAATACAGGGTCAAAAGCATCTAAACGCACCATCGAATAGATATTTTCACCCTTCCAATCGTCGGCAAACACAACGGGTTCTATTTGAAAAGGGTCGCCGCCGATAACGAATTGCGCTTGTGGCTGCTGCTGCAATAAATAAGCGATATAACCGATACCCACCATCGAGGCTTCATCCACAATGATAACATCCCAAGCAATGTTTTTAAAAGCAAAATCCTCTGAACCATTATTGAAACCATCGTAGGGAAAACGGGTAATGGTGGTCACAACGCAAAAATGCTCTTTTTCTCGAATATCGTAGGTAGAATCTCGCAATAAGCCCGCATTTTCAATACTAATTTCACCCGTTGTCCCAAAACGCATTAACCATTCGGGCGAATCGCCACAGACTTGTTGCGTTTTTCGCACTAAAACATCGGCTGCTTTATTGGTCGGCGTTAGCACCAAGACTTTCAAAAAATCATCGGATAGCATAGCGGGCTGAATTTCTTCATGCACCAAATGGGTTGTTTTACCCGTACCCGGCGGTCCGAAAACAAAGCGGATGTCTTTAAGTAAATTAGCTTGGACGTTGTGCGCGTCTGGGAAAGGCAAGTC
>JAYUQN010000441.1:0-4162 GCA_043756725.1 Saprospiraceae bacterium | reverse complement strand
ATTTTCTCATCTTTTAATCGCACCATATTGGAATTGAAATTGCTTTTAGACATCCTTTTGCATCGAAACGGCGAGACCTTTTAATCGCACCATATTGGAAATGAGATTGGGATAACGCCCGATGGAATGAGTTCTACAACTTTTAATCGCACCATATTGGAATTGAAATTTGTATGTTGTTTTGTGACATTTTTTTACACAAAACACTTTTAATCGCACCATATTGGAATTGAAATAAGCAGCCGTGCCGCAAATGCGCTGATAGATACGAACTCTTTTAATCGCACCATATTGGAATTGAAATCGCCACAAGCGGCACTCAATCGGGATTTCGATGTAACGCTTTTAATCGCACCATATTGGAATTGAAATACATCTGGGAGGAGTGAAAAGAATAGGACACAAAATCTTTTAATCGCACCATATTGGAATTGAAATCGAATTTGGTATTCGGCGAGGCGTGCGCTTCGCTGCTTTTAATCGCACCATATTGGAATTGAAATATGGGGAATATGAAATACAACCCTGTGGGTTTTTCGCCTTTTAATCGCACCATATTGGAATTGAAATATTTTTGCCTATTGAGATTCAATCTAAATAGGTCTACTTTTAATCGCACCATATTGGAATTGAAATACAGGTACATTCACAAACGCATTAGCGGGTGTTTTTTCTTTTAATCGCACCATATTGGAATTGAAATTACCCTTCTTCTTCGCTTTTCGGAGCTTGTCTTTTACCTTTTAATCGCACCATATTGGAATTGAAATAACTATCCGGGTATAAACGAGACTATTTACTAACCCTTTTAATCGCACCATATTGGAATTGAAATTCATGGACGAAATGCCATATTTTTTGACACGTGAGCCTTTTAATCGCACCATATTGGAATTGAAATATTCCTTTTTAAAGGCTTTATAATCGGACTGATAACTTTTAATCGCACCATATTGGAATTGAAATTTGGAGAGTAAGTTTTAATTGATTTAGAAAAAAGGGCTTTTAATCGCACCATATTGGAATTGAAATGGTAGTTTTGAGAGGGCGCTTTGTAATGTGCTTTTTGCTTTTAATCGCACCATATTGGAATTGAAATACATTGTCCAGATTCTTACCTAAAAGAAACAACTGACTTTTAATCGCACCATATTGGAATTGAAATCGATTATTGCGTTTGGCGTCTCGAAAACGAACGCACTTTTAATCGCACCATATTGGAATTGAAATCTCCAAAACACATCTATCTACGTTCACGCCACAAACTTTTAATCGCACCATATTGGAATTGAAATAACAATCGTAATGACATTATTAGCCAAGTAAAAACCCTTTTAATCGCACCATATTGGAATTGAAATATCCTCAAAACCTCGTTGCCTCTATTTCTGTACAACTTTTAATCGCACCATATTGGAATTGAAATGTAATTTCAATAGCTTCTGTCTGTGATAGCGTTTTAACTTTTAATCGCACCATATTGGAATTGAAATGCGAGAATTTCACCTGTTCTTTCCGAGCTTTGAAACTTTTAATCGCACCATATTGGAATTGAAATAAAAGTTCGTAGCTTATAAAGGCTATTCCATAGCCATCTTTTAATCGCACCATATTGGAATTGAAATTCTCGTAAACATGTAGGATATTTCCTATCCTAAAATCTTTTAATCGCACCATATTGGAATTGAAATACGTCTATCTTTTCAGCCCCATTTATGCCCTGCACACTTTTAATCGCACCATATTGGAATTGAAATAGATTTTTCAACCGCAAGGCGAACAGCACCAACGGGCTTTTAATCGCACCATATTGGAATTGAAATTTATGTCCTCTGTATTGCCGTTGTACTTGCGTACATCCTTTTAATCGCACCATATTGGAATTGAAATTGTAGTTTGCTTGATATGGTTGAAATTGCTATTTCAACTTTTAATCGCACCATATTGGAATTGAAATATTGAATCTTTTGACTTTCTGATGTAGCGATAATTGGACTTTTAATCGCACCATATTGGAATTGAAATGAGTTGTTCACGAAGCGCAGCCAAATTGGTTCCTCCTCTTTTAATCGCACCATATTGGAATTGAAATGTATTTTTGTCTTTTTTTCCTCTGCATAGATGACGCTTTTAATCGCACCATATTGGAATTGAAATATTGCTACCGATTGATTTAACAAGGTAAAAGCGTTCTTTTAATCGCACCATATTGGAATTGAAATGGCATTGTAAGAACCTGAAACGCCACGGTTAGCGGTCTTTTAATCGCACCATATTGGAATTGAAATAATTTTTTGTTTTGTTTGTTGTTCTTTCTAAAAAATACTTTTAATCGCACCATATTGGAATTGAAATACCTCAATGTCCCTACCTGCTAAGGCGGTGCGTGCTTTTAATCGCACCATATTGGAATTGAAATACAAAAAACTGTTTGTAGTAATTGCAAAAGAACTTTTCTTTTAATCGCACCATATTGGAATTGAAATTAATCCATTAAAGCAAACATATATATACATAACTCCTTTTAATCGCACCATATTGGAATTGAAATATATGCCGCTGCCTCTTATGCTGGGCGTTTGGCTTTCTTTTAATCGCACCATATTGGAATTGAAATGTCTTTTTCAACAATGCAAGCGGTGAAAACTTCTTGACTTTTAATCGCACCATATTGGAATTGAAATTAATGTGAGCAATCAGGCTTCACATAAAAGCTTTCTCCTTTTAATCGCACCATATTGGAATTGAAATTCAATTTCACGTTTTGTTACTTTAGGTGAAGATGACTTTTAATCGCACCATATTGGAATTGAAATTTAGAGAAAGAAAGAGGGCTTTCGACCCTAACGATGCTTTTAATCGCACCATATTGGAATTGAAATGGCTTTCCGAATCGGTCATTGAAATGGCTCAACGGCACTTTTAATCGCACCATATTGGAATTGAAATAACCAGGCACCATAGCGCACAAACTTGAAGGTTATCCGCTTTTAATCGCACCATATTGGAATTGAAATCTATCGTACTCCAATGCTCCCGCACCCATTTCACCCCTTTTAATCGCACCATATTGGAATTGAAATAATTGAAATATAATCCCATTCGCCATCGCCTTTTTCATCTTTTAATCGCACCATATTGGAATTGAAATCAATTATTAATCCGTTTTGTTTCCGCAAACTTCAAACTTTTAATCGCACCATATTGGAATTGAAATGATACTCCAAACCTTGTGCGGGTATGGTTTTGAAGTCTTTTAATCGCACCATATTGGAATTGAAATCATTGCGGAATGATTCCGAAATGATGAAACGATTAGCTTTTAATCGCACCATATTGGAATTGAAATATTATTATTCAAAATATCTGCATTGTCGGATTCATTCTTTTAATCGCACCATATTGGAATTGAAATCGGATGATATTGCGGATACACGGACGGATGATACACGCTTTTAATCGCACCATATTGGAATTGAAATATGGGTACAAAACGCCTGCTATTGATTCCGTTTTGAACTTTTAATCGCACCATATTGGAATTGAAATTAAGTTATGACCCATCGCCAATTATAAATCCATCTTCTTTTAATCGCACCATATTGGAATTGAAATAAGAAGACGAGATTGACGCTGACAGTGCCAATCTTTCTTTTAATCGCACCATATTGGAATTGAAATTTGAAATACCGTCTAACAGTGTCGGGTCTTAGCCCGTCTTTTAATCGCACCATATTGGAATTGAAATGGGCATGAGGTAGGCTCACCGCTTCCCGTTCGCCCTTTTAATCGCACCATATTGGAATTGAAATATTAAAAAAGTTATTGTTGTTCCTAAACGATTGGGCTTTTAATCGCACCATATTGGAATTGAAATACCTTATCAGGTAACCCTGCAACAACAATATCCAACTTTTAATCGCACCATATTGGAATTGAAATAATACAAAATCTCCATGCCAGTTAAATTGTTGATTCTTTTAATCGCACCATATTGGAATTGAAATCTTACACCTCTACGGGTGGTAAGTTCACCATTGCTCCTTTTAATCGCACCATATTGGAATTGAAATGGCATTAATAGAGACGGCAAAAGTGTCGCATCTAATCTTTTAATCGCACCATATTGGAATTGAAATAAATATGGCGGCAACAACAAGCA
>JAYUQN010000440.1:0-11965 GCA_043756725.1 Saprospiraceae bacterium | reverse complement strand
TAATATTCGGAAGTCTTGTACCCTTTTTGGGCATAGGTGTAAGTGGTGCGATGATAGTAGGTATCGTGGTTTTACCAATCATTATTGCTTGCATGTTTTACCATCAATTTGGAATAGCCTTCACCTTATTAGTCGCGTTTTTAGTACAATTTATAAGTAAAATAAATGATGCACCCATTGGAACTTCACTCGATGGACTTTTGCTTTTGATGATATTTGGCATTCTAATCGGTCAAATCGTTAAAAAAGATTGGACATTTGCGAAAGACCCTATCAGTTCGTGGTTACTCATTTGGATATATTTCAACCTCTTTCAAATCCTCAATCCTGCTGCCGAATCTACGATGGCTTGGGTGTTCACTGTTCGTAGTTTAGCGATTCTCAATTTGCTATATTTCATAGCTTGCTATGCTTTCAGTTCATTCAAACGTATAAAATGGATGCTCAATTGGATGATAGGTTTGGCTTTTATTGTGGCTCTTTACGGCTTGAAACAAGAGTTTTTAGGTTTTAGTGAAACAGAAAAAGCATGGATATACGCCGATAGAGAACGTTTTCAATTGTTTTTTCAATGGGGACACATGCGAACGTTCTCCCTTTTTAATGATGCCATGACATTTGGTGTCATGATGGCATATATGGGAATTTTCTGCCTTGTTTATGCCACGGCTCCCATGATATGGTATAAAAAAGGGTTCTTATTTTTTGCGGGGATGATGATGTTTTGGTCATCGCTCTACTCTGGCACGCGAACTTGTTTTGTCTTGATTCCCATGGGTTTTATATTTTTTGCTTTTATGACTTTGAATCGAAATGTGTTAATAGCTTGTGGAGTCATGCTTGTATTGGGGACAGGTGTGATGATGAAATCTACCTCCAATGCCGTTGTTTATAGGATGCAATCTGCGTTTAAACCAAAGGAAGATGCATCAGTCCAAATTCGTTTCTACAATCAACAACGCATTCGACCGCATATTTATAGCCACCCTATTGGTTTTGGCTTGGGCAGTACAGGCTTATGGGCAAGACGGTTTACGCCCGATTCGTTCCTTGCGGATTTTGCACATGATAGTTATTACGTTCGCCTTGCGGTTGAAGAAGGTTGGATAGGCTTGTTGTTGTATATGATTTTTCTATTCATTGTCTTGAAACGGGCTTTATATTTTTATTTACGTGTACGTGACCCTATGATAAAAACCTTGTACCTCAGCATAATGTCAGCTTTGTTTATGTTAGCCATAGCCAATTACCCGCAAGAAGCCATAGTTCAATTACCCACAAGTTTAGTGGTTTATGTTTTTTTTGCGGCAATTGTGCGGCTAAAGGATTTTGACCCGTATTATCAAAGTGTTGTAAATGGGACATTGGATCAAAAAAGTTAGAGTAAGAGACTTAGGAAACTGATTTTTAAATCATCGTCACGTAAAAAAAATACCCCCTCAGTATAGAGGCGGTATTTTTGTTGCTGTAATTTTTTGTGTGCAATTGTAGAGACGTTGCAGTGCAACGTCTCTACGTGGTTCATTTTAACAAGGTTATTGTAAAAAAAATGCCCACTTGCACACGAAATATTACAGCAACGTATTTTTTAGTTTTCACCCTAAAAAAGTCAACTATTTATTGCGATTTCAACAAATGCTCAATCATTTTATCATCAGAGATAGGCGATTTAAGCATAGAATTTTGCGCAATTTTACCTTTTTGGTCAATGATAAAAATATTGGGTAATCCTTGAATCGAAAAATTGATAGGAATAATGGTTTTATCATTGGCTTGAATGCCCGGTAAATTCTTTTCTTTTAAAGCATATTTCCACGCGTCAATATCCGCATCCATAGAGATAAAAATGAATACAACATTATTATCTTTATATTTTTCAGCTAAACCTTTAGAATGTGTCAATTGAGCTTGACAGGGACCACACCACGATGCCCAAAAATCAATCACCACCACTTTACCCAATAAATCCTGTTGACTTACTTCTTTACCATTGATATCCACAAATTTGAAAATGGGGATATTGTCATTTATGACTAAACCATTGAAAATCACAGGTTTGCCATCGGCTTTGTAATCAAGCATACCTGTCCATGGCACTATTTCCTGTTGCGTGTTCAATTCCACCTTTTTTTCACCTGTAACCATTTTAAAGCCCGTGCTTTCTACGGGTGCTTGTGTTGGCGTAGCGGGAGGTGTCGTTTCCTTAGGAATTTGTGGTACCGCTTGTGTTGTCACGACTTTATTCTCTATAACAGTTTTGATTGGCTCGTTCGAAGCAGATTTTTCTACGGATTTTACAATGTTTTCAACAAGTTTTTCAATAGGTTTCTCTGCTGGTTTTTCAGGCATTTTCGTCTTTTCTTCTGAAATAGCTTTAGCAGAAACAACGACATTGACACCTGTGGAGGTATTAACTACCGTTGTATCAAGTCTCATTTTAGGTTTTTCAACAATCGCTTCTGCCACTTTTTCAATAGGTTGAGCAATTACTCCTTGTTTGGATTGAGGGTTTTCAATAACAGGTTTAGGAATTTCGGTCGGTGGCGTAGCAGGCGTTTTAGGTTTTTCAACGATGGCAGTTTGCGGCTTTTCAATCTCTATTGTTGCTTTTTCAGGCACAACATCTGCCACCATAGGTTTTATGGGGCTTGTATGGGCATTATGCTTAAACTCTTCGACAAAACAACTTTGCGGAATATAGATTTTATCGCCCCCTTTCTCCCTATTTCTAAGTGTGACATCATAAGCATTTTGTAAAATTTTATTATAGTCCTCAAAATTGGTATTACTGGTTGTATAGGCATTGAGTCGCTTTTGCATATCGGGGTAAGGCAATTTCAAAAAGCTAAATAAAATATCGCGCAGAGACGCATAATACAAGACCTTACCGTGCAAAAGTGCTTCAAAACCACACAAAGGGTCATTTGGCGATAAGCAGGGACGGGTAAAGACAGATTGCTCTGTGATGTTTTTATCTGTCATGCTCACAAGTTTTTGAGGCACCCAACCTTTCAAGCCGTCTTTCGTTTGTACTTTCAGATAAATATCTTTATAATTGATGGTTTCACTGATAAACTCAAATTCAGCATCCGTTATCAAATTGAGGTATTCAACTTCATCATTTGGCGATAGAGATGTCAATAGTTTTTTAGAAGTAAAAGGGTCTTCTAACACCCAAACAGTCCCATCTTTAGGCTTCGCAACTTGCACTTGACGGCTTCTTTCTTCTACTTCATCCAAAGACGTTTTCCCGTATTTATCGGCATCCCGTTCCCGAATATAGCTCAAATAAAGCTCTAAAAATTGAAGATAATAGTCATTGTTAAGGGCTTTGTAAAAAACATTATCGGTATCAAATAAGAAATTGAAATAATTATCATCAATGAAACGAGTATTATCCTTATTGTTCAAACCATATTGTTTGTAATACATCATTAATTGAAAAGTGCGCCAATAGGTGATATCATTGGCAGCATAATCAAGGAAATCGCTTATAAAATAATCTTTATCTTCACTGGGATAGTTTTCTAAAAACCGCCGCTTTTCAAAATACAAATTGTCAATATAGGTTTGATATTCGCGCGGGCTTTTATTCAATCTTGCTTTGTCAATTTCTTTTCCTTCTACTATGTCAGGAAATTTTTTCACAGCTTGGGCATAATATTTATTGGGCAAAGCCGCCATGCCTTCAAACACAACCGTTGACAACATGTCATGTCCTTTGAAATGCAACTTTAAAGTATCATTTGGAATGAGAAAAAGTTTTAATTTATCATTGTTATATCGCAAATAAACGGCGCGTGGCTCAGGTATTTTTACCTTAATGGAAAAAACGTTCTGCTGGTTCAATTTTGCTTCAAATACACCCTCTTCAAGTGAAAAAAGGTTCTTTTTATAGTGAATCGAAACAAATTGAGAAACAGGATTGTCTATTTTACCGATAATAACGATATCTCCATCAGCATAAACAGAGGTGCCTGAAAATGCCCAAACAAGGAGAAATATCCATTTTCTCGTAATATTATTCATGATTTGGTTATTTTTACGTGTGTCCTTCCTGCCAAAGGAGCAGTGGTTAAGAATTTTTCAGCTGTTTTAATTCGAATCGTGGGAGGTATTGAAAAGTAGTTAATATGAAAAAGTGCCTACGCTACTTTGTACGGTAAGTTTTTCTCCTTTGTTTTTACTATTTTCAACACGACCAATAATTTGAGCATCAATATTAAACATATTCGCCGTGTCCACCAAGTTTTCCGCTATTTTTTTATCGCAATAAATTTCTAAGCGACAACCCATATTAAATACTTGATACATTTCCTGCCAATCTGTACCTGATTCTTGTTGTATGAGTTGAAACAATGGTGGGATTGGTAATAGGTTATCTTTGATGAGGTGCTTATTTTTTACAAATTTCAAGGCTTTGGTCAAGCCACCTCCTGTGTTGTGTATAATGCCGTGTATAGTACCCCCCTCTCCATAGGAGTCCCTTCGGACAGTATTTTCAAATATTTTTTTCAAAAGCGGTAAAAACGTTCGAGTTGGAGATAATAACAATTTTCCAACTGTAAACGATTGACCATTAATGCTTAACGTATCCGTTAATTTCTTATTGCCTGTATAAATCACTTCTTTAGGCGTATTATTATCAAAGCTGTCGGGATACCCCTCCGTATAAGCATGACTTAAAACGTCGTGTCGGGCAGATGTTAAGCCATTGCAGCCCATGCCCCCATTGTATTCATTTTCATAAGTCGCTTGACCATAAGAAGCAAAACCGACAATCACGTCCCCTTCTTTCACATTATTGACAATCACCTTTTTTCGAGGCATCCGCGCAAAAGCCGTATAACCAACATCTATGGTGCGGACAATATCGCCCACGTCTGCCGTTTCACCACCTGCCAAATGAATATGGATACCGTATTCCTTCATTTTATCTACAAACTCTACGGTCGCTTCAATAATGGTGCGAATAACATCGCCTGTAATCAAATTTTTATTGCGACCAATAGTAGAAGATAAAATGATATTATCCAAACAACCCACACAACCCATATCATCCAAATTCATGACAATCGCATCTTGTACAATGCCTTTCCATACGCTCAAATCGCCTGTTTCACGCCAATACATATAGGCGAGACTTGTTTTTGTCCCCGCCGTATCGGCGTGCATGATATTGCAATACCGCGCATTTCCTGCTGCATAATCGGGCAAAATTTTACAAAATGCTAAAGGATACAAGCCCTTATCCATGTTTTTAATCGCCGCATGAACGTCTGATTTGTTGGCAGAAACACCCCGTAAGGC
Source organism: Saprospiraceae bacterium (assembly GCA_043756725.1). Classification (GTDB taxonomy): domain Bacteria; phylum Bacteroidota; class Bacteroidia; order Chitinophagales; family Saprospiraceae; genus JAAFJT01. The sequence goes on along the minus strand of JAYUQN010000440.1, from coordinate 6,655 downwards.
ATATTTTTGAGCATCTTTTTGCATGATTTTATTTTTGGGGCAAAAGTAGAAATTTATGTGGGAAAGGGGGTAGTTTTACAGTAAAATTGACAACCGAAAAATCGAATTCAAATTTTATATAATATGATAATCTCCTTAGTAAGCATCACTTAAACTAAAAGCCCCCTCAGTATTTTGCAATATTTGGCAGAGAAATAGCATATTTAAAGTTTTTTCTTAGAATATTGACTTTTAGTTTTTAAATCCTATTTATCTTTCTATTTTTGCATAAAACAAACAAAATATTTTATGATAGATGAAGAATTAAAATATATTGATTTATTCGCTGGATGTGGTGGATTATCTCTTGGATTGCACAATTCAGGCTGGAAAGGACTTTTTGCAGTAGAAAAAAATCGTTTTGCATTTGAAACACTTGAATTTAATTTGATTGATAAAAAAAAGCATTTTGAATGGGTTGATTGGTTAAGTAAAAAAGAACATGATATTAATGAAGTTATTTTAAAACATGAACATGAGTTAAAATCCCTAAGAGGAACTATAACACTTGTTGCAGGAGGACCGCCCTGTCAAGGATTTTCTATGGCAGGTCGTCGTCAAGAGGATGATAGTAGAAATAACCTCGTAAATTCATATCTTGAATTTGTGAAACTCGTAGAACCGAAAGTAATTTTGTTTGAAAATGTAAGAGGGTTTACGATGGCTTTTAAAAAAGATAATCCAGATGCTATCCCCTATTCGGAAATCGTTGTTGAAAAACTTAAAGCTTTAAATTACGATGTAAAAGAAAAAGTGATTGATTTTTCAGAATATGGCGTTCCTCAACGTCGAAATCGTTTTATAATGATAGGCATCAAAAAAGACTTAGCTATAAAAGCTGAACTATTTTTTGACCTATTACCCTTGATTAAAACGAAGTTGTGGAAAAAAATTGGGATAAAAAGTACCCCCTCAGTAAAAGAGACCATTTCTGACCTTTTGGAAAGTCATGGCAAAACGATTTCACCAGATACCCCAAGTTTTAATGCCGGACTTTTAGGGGCATCTAATTCTACCTTTCAAAAACATTTGAGAAATGGCAGTTCTATACAAGGAATTGTAGCGGATAGTCATCGTTTTACAAAACATACTAAAAATATAGAAAATATTTTTCAACACCTTTTAGTCGAAGCCCCTCGAAATAAACGAATTGACGGCAAAGAACGTGAAAAATATAAACTTCAAAAAAGGGGTATAACCGTTATGTCGCAGGATGAAGTGAGCCCTACTCTAACCACGCACCCAGATGATTATGTTCATTATTGCGAACCTCGGATTTTAACCGTTCGAGAATATGCTCGTATTCAAACTTTTCCAGATTGGTTTGAATTTAAAGGGAAATATACAACGGGAGGTAAATTAAGAAAAGTAGAGGTGCCTCGTTATACACAGATTGGAAATTCTATTCCACCGTTATTTGGTGAGTTGGCTGGGATGATAATTAAAACAATGTTCAAAGAATTGATTGTAAAAAAAACTTAATCCGCAAATAACAGTTCTATTTTTATCTTATTTTTCGTAATCTACCAAAACAGGCTAATTTTTTGAAAGATTGATGTATAAATCAATCACATTATATCTCAATTATCCTTTTAATACCAAAACTTACACTATCAACACAATGAAATATGAAGCATTATTTAATAACTGAATCCATAGAAATTAATCAGGATTGGAGTTTCTCCAATGTACGCTCTACTGAACGGTGGACGCATGGGTATCATCGTTACCCCGCTAAATTTCTACCTAATATTGTAGAAAAACTTATAGAAAAATACACTCAAGTAGATGATATTGTCGCCGACGTTTTTGCAGGTTGTGGTACTACACTTATTGAAGCGAAAGTGCATGGAAGAAAATCAATAGGTGTAGATATTAACCCAGTTGCAGCTCTTATTACCAGAGTGAAAACCAATCCTATTGAACCTAAAATTGTACAAGATGCCTATCAAATACTAATTCAATCAATAGAAAACTATTCTATTGATTATATCAATGATTTGGAATTGCATGATAGGATTGATTATTGGTTTCTACCTGAACAAAAAAGTAAGATAGCCTACTTGTATTCGGAAATAAAAAAAATAGATGATATTTCTAAAGAATTCTATTTATGTGCCTTATCCAATATTCTAAAAAACTGTTCTAAATGGTTACAGTCAAGTACAAAACCGCAAATAGATCCGCATAAAATTCCTCAAGACCCATTCAAAGCATTTAATCGTCAGGTAAAAAATATGTTAAAAAAGAATGAGGAATTTTATAATTTTCTAAAAGAAAAGGAGTTCTTAGAAACAACTTGTGAAATAAAAATTAAAGATGCGCGTAATACTGGAATAGAAAACGAAACTATTTCTGCGGTTATTACTTCTCCTCCTTATGTTACATCTTATGAGTATGCAGATATTCACCAGTTAACAGGTTATTGGTTTGATTACTTTAAAAATCTATTAGATTTTAGAAAGGAGTTTATTGGTACTTTTTATTCTCAAAATCAGGATTTAGAAACTAAATCAGAATTAGGGCAAGAGATTGTGAACGAGCTTAATTTAAAACATAAAAAAACAGCAAAAGAAGTTGCTCATTATTTTAATGATATGTATTTAGTCATTAAAGAAATGTATAGAATTTTAAAGCCCAATGGTCACGTATGCGTTGTAATAGGCAATACTACTTTTAGAGATACTAAAATCAAATCCGTTGAAGTCTTTTATCAAACCATGTATTTATTAGGTTTTGAAGAAGTGGAAGTGATAAAAAGATGTATCCCTAATAAAATAATTCCAACAATACGTGATAAAAGTAATGGTAAATTTACCAAATTGACTAATGAAAATAGCAAGTTAGTTTATCCAGAAGAGTATATTTTAATAATGAAAAAACCTTATGGCAGTAATTAAATCTGGGGAATCACCCTTTCAAGCATATGCACGCCTAATAAGTATTTTAGGCGATCAACTCATTAGTGACAAATGGGTTGGGGTCATTGAATTGGTTAAAAACAGTTATGACGCAGACGCTGAAAATGTTTTTGTTAGGTTTAATGAGTTTGAAAAAAATTCAAAATTTGCTGAATCTATGATTGAAATAGAAGACGACGGAAAGGGAATGACACTCGACACTATATTAAATATTTGGATGAAGCCTGCAACGCCAAATAAATTAAACTTAAAAAAACAGGGTAATAAAAGATATACTGAAAAAGGTAGAGTTATGCAAGGAGATAAAGGAGTAGGTAGATTTGCAGTCTATAAATTAGGTTATTTAGTGGAAGTTTATACTAAAACAATAGATAGTGATGAAGTTAAATTAACATTAGATTTTAAATCATATGCTGATGATGACCTCGTAGAATCCGACCCTAATCATGTTGATAAATACTTAGAAGAAATTTTAAATAAATGGGAAGTAACTGATAAACCGCAAAAAATTTTAAATGAAAAAAAACAAGGTACACTTATTCGTATTTCAAAGCCAAGAGATAATTGGAAAAAAGATGAGCTTGATAAATTGGCAAAAGCATTTTCACGAATCAGACCCCCTCAATTACCAGGTCTTAAAAGCATGGTGAAAGATTTTGATATTAAATTAACGTGGAATGATAGTGAGTATATAAATAACTCTGTAACATTTGAAAAAATGTTTCAACGACAGCCTTTTTCATTTGAAGGTTCAATTGACAAAGATGGCAATTTAGAAGCCATTTATAAATATGACCAAAGAACTTCAAACATTAATTTCAATTTATATAATGCAACTAATAGTTATGATGTAAAAGGACAAGTGTTGTTTAAGGAAAGGTTTATCACAGAAAACGAAAAAAAAGAAAACATTGTGACTCATAGAGCTAACTCTGGTGGGTTTATGTTCTTTTTGTATGCATTTGATTTAAATAACCCACTTGAGGGTTTGACTGAGGAGGAAAAAATCTTTCTTAAACAAACCTCTGTATATCTTTATAGAGATAACATTAGAGTATATCCTTACGGAGAGCTAGGAGATGATTGGCTAAAACTTAGTAAGCTTAGAGGCGAAAGAAAGGCTGGCGATTATTTTAGTTATAACGATTTAATTGGCTTTATCTTTATTGAGCAAGCAGAAAACCCCAAACTTAGAGATGCTGCTGATAGAGAAGGATTAATGAACATTGATGGTGCAAAAGATGATTTTGTAGCTTTAGTCGTTTCAGTTATTGAAATAATGAAGCGTGAAGTTGATTTTGATAAAGAAAATATAAAATTAAAAAAGCAAAAAGATATCCAATCTTTTAATATACAACATAAAAATTCATTCAATAATTTCAAAAATCAAGTATCACAAGTATCTGATAAAGAAATAATCAAAAGTGCTAATGCCTACTTTGAATCAACAAATAAAGTAATTGCTAAATATAAGGAACAAGCAGATATCTATTTAGAGTTAGCGGGTACAGGTATGGCAGTTGAAAAAGCAACACATGATACGATGTCTTTAATTAAAAAATTAAGAGAAAATACTGATGATTTAATAAAGAGATTTAATAAAGATGAATTAAGTAAACAAGAATTAAGAGATTTTTTAAAAGATTTAGAAAAAAACCTGCTCTTTCTTTACCAAGAACTACAAGTGTTACAACCTTTATTTAGGCAAGCGAGAAAAATTACAAAAGATGTTAGTGTTAAAGATGTGGTTGAACGTGTTTTAAAGTTATTCAGAAGAGATATTGAAGGGAAAATTAATGTCATATTCGATGTGGACAAAGATATTGTAATTCGCACCAATACAGGGCTTCTAATGCAAGTAATATTAAATTTAATGGATAACGCTATTTATTGGACTAAAGAAAATAAAGAAGAAAGGGTTATTCAAATAAAAGTCAATTCAGAAGGTAAAAATATAATCTTTGCTGATAATGGGATTGGTATTGATGATGAGTTGGGTGAAGTGATTTTTAAAGAATTTTATAGCCGGAAAGCAGACGGGCGAGGCTTAGGTTTGTACATAGCAAGAGAGCTTTTAGAAAGAATAAATGCAGATATTTCAGTTGTAACAAACTCTAATCAAAAAATATTAAAAGGCGCAAATTTTATCATCCAATTTAAGCAAGACTAAAAAACAAACATGGCTGGAGTAATACTTTATGCAGATGATCATATACACACACCTAATAGACCTGAAAGAGCTTTATTTGAATCTTTAAGAGCAGAAATGCCCGTTTTAGGCGTGAATAGTTTGGAATTGGCAGAGAAATCTATCAAATCTATTGCTTCTTTCAAAGCTTTGATTTTAGATTGGAATTTCTCTAATGATGAACCAATTGAAGAGGGTGTACAACGTCCCGCTTCAATGGAGAATGCAACGCTTGATTTTTTAATGGGAAATAATTTTTATTCACTTATATATATATTTTCAGAAAATGATGTTGAACAGGTTCATGGAGAAAACTTAAAAGCTAAATATGGAAAAAGAGTAAAATTTAAGATTAAAGATGATTTTACTCTCAGCAATATTGACCTTAAAAAATCAGAAATCCTTACAGATATTGAGGCATGGCAAATTGAAAACAAAAATTTTTCTGTTCCTATAACTTGGTCACAAGCTATTAATAGAAGTACACAAAGTATCTTCAATGAGTTAGCTGGAAATGATGGGCTTTGGATTAAAGAGATTTATTCAACTGCAAAAGGCGATAATGTTGATCCTGTTAATGAAGTAATAGATGTGTTTAATAATTTACTGGCTGAATCTTTAATTCAAGATGAAGAATTACGTTCTGAAATAGATAAAGTTAATGAAATTATGGAGATACAATCTCCTGAAGAATCCGTAGCTAAAATTTATCGTAGGATTTATTATACTCACCTAACAAAAAATGCACCTGTAATGACGGGCGATATTTTCAAGTTTTCAGAATCGGAATTTGGAATATTAATAACACCAGAATGTGATATAAATAAAAAATTGCATGCAAATTTAGAGTTTTTAGTTTTTACTAAAGATAGTTTTGATATTTATCTTAAGAAACATAAAAGTTTTAAAAAGGCTGATTTTGATAACACAAAACCAGAAAGAAAAGAAAAGTTATTCCAAATTTTCAATCAAGAAGAAGGAAAATTTCACATTTTACCAGCATTCCCATTTGATACGGTGGATATGCGCCAAGCTGCTCTTATTGACTTTTCAACAGGATTTCAACAATTTAAATTTGAAGAATTTGACAATAAAAAATACTTGTTTAAGCTTAACTCACCTTATATACACCAATTACGTCAGAGATATTTAGCCTACATCGGACGTGTCGGTGTTCCTGCTATTCCTACAAGTTTAAAGGGTTTCAATTTAAGTACAGATTTTGAATTTATTGAAATATAATTCTCAATTTATGAACATCATCCAATTAAAAAACCTCACCGTCAAAAGAAACAACAAAACCCTCTTTAAAAACATCAATTGGACCCTAAAAACCAAGGAGCAATGGGCAATCATCGGGCAAACGGGCGCAGGGAAATCCAGTTTTATAGACATGGTTTTAGGGGACATGACGATTGAAAAAGGGGAAATTTTATACCCTTTTTTGAGCGACATAGAAGCCCAATCGGATGATTATATAGACGTTGCGGATTATATGTCTGTGGTG
>JAYUQN010000439.1:0-4170 GCA_043756725.1 Saprospiraceae bacterium | reverse complement strand
CGGCTTATCAAACAGATGTACGGGCATTGGTTGCGGAAGCGAGGTTGAAAATGGGCGGGGCTTTAGACCCCCTTAGTATTTTCCGCAGTTTGAAGGTGCGGGAGGAATTGACTAAAGAACGTGGGGCAAAAACAGTTGCAACGGGTTTATAAATCACTAAATGGATCTATACAAGTTATACCTAAACCTTTGTAAAATTGAAACCAAGTATTTCCATTTTAGTTACATCAGAAATAGCAATATGATTTTTATCAATTTTATCATCAATCGTCTGGTTAGCGGATGTAGGTAGGCTGCCTAATAGGAAATAAATGACAGCATTTGAATCCATTAACGATTTTCCCATTCGTTACGTGATTGTTCTATATGATTAAGAAGCAAATTTGCTGTTTCCTTTGAGATAGTCCCAACGAAACGGCTTTTGGATATATTTTGTGGGGATTTCCCTGTATCTAACTTAATAAAGCGCACAATTTGCATATTTTCCAATTGCTTCAATAAGTTCAAAGCATTATCATTGAGAAGTTCAAGCGTTACGACTGACATGGCGAATAATATTTAGGTAAATAATAGACAAAATTAGGTTTTTAAAACACCTTTATCAAATTTATTTTCATATCGGGAAAAATAGAACAGTTTAAAACATCTTCATTAATATAAATGGTAACGGGGCTGTAAGTGTTTGAATTATCCAAAAAAAACTGAAAAGCGTTTTCGTGTTCGGGGTCAATAATCCAATATTCCCGAACACCGTTTTCAGCATAAAGGTCTTTTTTAGTCCGCATTTCTTTGGCAGAATTACCGGGTGACAATATTTCAACTATCAAATCGGGTGCACCGATACAGCCTTTGTCATCTAATTTGTTTTCATCGCAAATGATACATAAATCGGGTTGAATTACTGTATAAACGTCTTTATTGGCTTTGGCTGATTTCTTTTTATCGTACAGGCGCACGTCAAAAGGGGCGGCATAAACATTACAATTATGCTTTTCGAAAGCATTGTAAAACAGACCGCTTATTTTGAAAGAAATACTTTGATGCCTGCGACTTGGCGCAGCCATTGGTAATATCTTACCTTTGATAAGCTCGACGGCTTGCTCAAAATGCCAAGTCAAATAATCGGCATAAGTATAAGTACCATTAAGGTCAAGTTGAGAAAGATTATCTATTTTTTCCATTATTATCGTAATTTAAAGGCAAATATAAGGGTTTTTATGAACAATACTCTCATTTTCGACATTGGCAAAACCAACAAAAAAGCCCTCGTTTTTGACAAGGATTTCCAAGTCATTGACGAGCAACAAACCGTTTTTAATGAAATACCCGATATGGACGGAGAGCCGACAGACGATATTGCGAAAATTGAGGCTTGGATGAAAAAGATACTAAAGGGGTATAAAAAGGCTGAAATTTCAAAAATAAACTTCGCCACTTATGGGGCAACCATCACTCACTTGGATGCAAAAGGTAAACTTTTAGCGACGCCTTTTAATTATTTGAAAAAAGTCCCCCCCTCAGTAAAAACGGCTTTTTTAGAAGAAAATGAAGGTATTTCAGCGTTTTGTACAGCTACAGCAAGCCCAGATTTAGATTTTTTGCTCAATTCGGGTTTTCAACTCTATTGGTTGAAAAAAGAACGCCCCGAGTTTTTCAATAAAATAAAAACGACTTTGCACCTGCCCCAATATTTCAGCTATGTTTTAACAAAACAATTGGCTTCGGAATATACAAGCATTGGTTGCCATACCATGTTGTGGGATTTTCAACGTAAAACCTATCACAATTGGGTGAAAAAAGAGGGTTTGGCGCAGCTTTTTCCTAAGATATTACCTATCAGCACAACTTTTCCAAAGTTTAAAACTTTGGAAAAGTTATCGCCACAGATAGGTATTGGCATTCACGACAGTTCGGCAGCCCTTTTACCATATTTGACAAAGGAGAAAAAACCGTTTTTACTCCTTTCAACAGGCACATGGTCTATCTGCCTAAACCCTTTTAATACCGAGCCTTTGACGGCAGAGGAGTTTGCCAACGATTGCCTTTTTTATATGCGTTCCGATGGCGCAACGGTGAAAGCATCTCGCCTTTTTTTAGGTAAAATACATGATGAAGCGGTTGAAAAATTGGCAAATCAATTTCATCAAAAGCCCGAAGCAACACGTGAAATTCGTTTCAATAATGACATTTTTAGTGAAATACTGTCCGAAGGGACTCCTACGGAGAGGGGGGGTAAAACGATTTCAGATTTAGGATTTCAGATTTCAGAATCACAGCAAAACCCGAAACTCGAAAGCCGAAACCCTATAAATTTTGAAGAAGCCTATCATGTTTTAATATATAATTTAATTAAAATACAAGTTGAAAAAATTAGATTAGCGGCTGGTTTGGTGGTGTATGAAAAAATAATAATAGACGGCGGTTTTGCTAAAAACGATTTATATTTGACGATGCTAAAACGGGCATTGCCTCGTGTGAAAATTGAACCCAGTGATATGCCACAAGGCACGGCTTTGGGGGCAGCATTGGCTCTACACAGATATTGAAAAAAAAAACATTTTGACACTATGTGTCATTAGATAACACTTGAAATGCCTGTTATTATAAACATATTGACTCTACGAGTCATTTTTCAAAGGGAATATGCTCAAATTTCTATGACTCGTAGAGTCAATATGTTTATAATAAGCAGTAATATTAAACTTTACGCTCTGACACGTAGTGTCAAAACGTTTATTTTTGAGACTTCTGAATTTAGTATCTTTAATTTTTTTCATAAAAAGAACCAACAATGCAATCCTACAATTCCGCATACCCTGCCATTGATGACCTGCGCAACAAGGCGCAAAAACGCATTCCCAAATTCGTTTTTGAATATTTAGATGGTGGCTGCAACGAAGATGTCAATCTGATTAAAAACACGGCTGAAATCAGGGATATAGAACTTAAGCCCTATTATTTGAGAAAGCACGCAGGTTCGGACATGAAAACGGAGCTATTTGGTCATACCTATGATGCGCCGTTTGGCATTGCGCCCATCGGTTTGCAAGGTTTGATATGGCCCAATGCCCCTGAAATATTGGCAAAAGCGGCGGTTGAACACAATATTCCTTTCATTTTAAGCACGGTTAGCACATCGAGTATTGAACGTATTGGTGAAATTACAGAAGGAAAATTTTGGTATCAACTCTATCATCCCGCTGAAAATGCGTTACGTGACGATATTTTAGATAGGGCAGAGGCGGCGGGCTGCAATGTATTGGTCTTGTTATGCGATGTGCCGAGCTTCGGTTTTCGTCCCCGTGATATTCGCAATGGGTTAGCGATGCCCCCCCGTATGACTTTGAGCAATATTATACAAATTATGGGCAGACCTAATTGGGCTATCAACACACTCCTTCATGGGCAACCCAGTTTTGCGACCATGAAAAAATATATGCCTAAAGGATTGGATATGAAGCAGTTAGGTGCTTACATGAATCAAACGTTTTCAGGCAGATTGAATGAAGAAAAAATTGCGCCGATTCGGGATAGATGGAAAGGTAAAATTGTCTTGAAAGGTGTGGCTTCGGAAGAAGATACGGAACTGGCGATTCGCTTAGGGCTTGATGGCATCATCGCTTCAAATCATGGCGGCAGACAATTGGATGCGGGACAATCGGCAATTAAAACCCTACCACCTATTGTTGAAAAATACAAAGGTAAAATTAAAATTATGATGGATAGCGGCATACGTTCGGGACCCGATATTGCCCGAACTTTGGCGAGTGGTGCAGAGTTTGCTTTCTTAGGACGCACGTTTATGTATAGCGTAGCAGCTTTAGGGACTGAGGGAGGCAATCATGCCATTAGTATGCTTAAAACGCAACTCAAACAGGTGATGGATCAAGTGAATTGTGAAAAAATTGCAGATTTGCCTAAGCATTTGATAGTAGCCACTAATTGACAATTATGAACATAAATTTTCTTCTCACAGACAGGACGACGAAATCGTCGGGAACGGCCTGGCAGACGTCGCACATCTGGGCAATGTTGCCGGACGCTTCCTTGACGCCGACGATGTTCGGGATTGCCGCGAGGCGGACGAGCGTTGCCGTCTCGATATTGCAGCCGGTGCGGCTGGGCACGTTGTAGAGCACGATCGGCAGCGGCGTGCTGTCCGCGATCGCT
>JAYUQN010000438.1:0-4170 GCA_043756725.1 Saprospiraceae bacterium | reverse complement strand
CTATTTTAAAACTGAAATCCATCCATAATGAGTCAAACCCGACAAAATTCCGCTTACGATGTTCTGAAAATTAAAGATTTTCGCTTATATCTTTTTGCCCGTACTTTCATAACTTTTGGTACAAATATTTTGGCAACCGTTGTGGGTTGGCAAGTCTATGAATATACCAAAGATATTTTTTCGTTGGGCTTGATTGGCTTAGCTGAGTTCCTACCTTTTCTCGTGGTCACGCTTTTAGGCGGTTATATTGCGGATATATTTGACCGTAAAAAAATCATGCAAACTTGCGTTTTTCTCTACGCTTTGTGCGCTTTAAGCCTTTTTTTATTGAGTACAAGCTATAAAACCGTCATAGACCAGTATGGCGTTTTACCCATTTATGTCATCATCAGTTTGACGGGTTTGGTGCGTGGTTTTTTAGGACCCGCCCAATCCGCTTTTGCAGCACAGCTTGTACCCAAAGAATTGCTCACCAATGCTGCAACGTGGAGCACCATGAGTTGGCATATTGCGAGCATTGGCGGACCCGCTATTGGGGGGTTGCTCTATGCGTTTAGCAAAGGTGCTTGGTCGTCTTATGGCTTAGTTTCTGCTTTGGCAGTTATTGGTTTACTTTTCATTTTTTCGATAAAAAGCTATCATGTTGAAAAAAGTAAAATTCAAGTAGATGCGAAAGGGGAGATTATAGAAAAAGAGGGTTTTTTCGACAGTGTAAAAAATGGGATAGACTTCGTTTTCAACAATCAAATCATACTGGCTTCTTTGGCTTTGGATATGTTCGCTGTTTTGTTCGGTGGGGCAGTGGCTTTGCTACCCGCTTTCGCCAAAGATGTTTTGACGATGGGGCCCGAAGGTTTGGGCATTTTACGAGCAGCCCCCGCCGTAGGGGCATTGGTGATGGCAATTTATTTAGCCTACAATCCACCGACTCAAAATGCGGGTAAAAACCTTTTATTGGCAGTAGCAGGCTTTGGGGTTTGCACTATTTTATTCGCTTTTTCAACCAATTTTTGGTTCACCGCTTTGATGTTAGCAGGCACAGGTTTCTTCGATAATTTCAGTATGGTTATACGTGGCACCATCATTCAGCTTTTCACCCCCAACGAAATGCGGGGCAGAGTGTCCTCCGTTAACAGTCTTTTTATTGGTTCTTCCAACGAATTAGGCGCCTTTGAGTCAGGTTTAGCTGCAAAATTAATGGGTTTAGTGCCTTCCGTGGTGTTCGGTGGCACAATGACCCTTTTTGTGGTATTGACAACTTGGCTAAAAGCCCCTAAATTGAGGTCTCTAAACTTATGAGTGGATAGTTTTCAGTAGTCAGTTGTCAGTTTTAAACTCTGAAACTAATAACTGACTACTGAAAACTGGCAACTCATAGCTGGCAGCATGGCTTTTATACCTATTTCAAAACAACCTATAAAAACTGCAAAACACCATGAAGCAGCTTTATACAGCCATGTTTTTTATTGTAGTCTCTCTATCGAGTAGCTATGCTCAATTTGAGCCAAGACCTGCCGCTTTTGCGAAAGCCGACTCGGTCAAAAATTTCGGTTCGGACGAATCGGTCTATAAATCTGTTTATTCCCGCTTGGATACTTTAACATTTTACGACGTCGAATTGGAAGTTGAAACCTTTCATGGGCGCACTACCTATTGGGTGGACAGAAAAGAAGTGACTAAAGACAAGTACGATTATTACGATTTTCATTGGAAAAACGTGGACAGATGCACGCCGTGCTTTCTAAAAACTTACGACACTCAGGAAAAGCTTTTAAAAGAAGGCGTTCAATATGGCGACTGCAATATCGGCGATTGGACAGAGTATTTCCCTTGTGGCAAAGTGAAAATCAAAGGACGTTTCAAAGAAAATGATACGGGCGATTGGTTTGAAATATGGACAAAAGGCTTGTGTTCCGTCAAACATGGCTTGTGGGTTTATTTTAACGAGCATGGGGCAGTGCTTTATGCTGAAAAGTATTTGAATGGGGGGCTTTCGGAAGAGCCTTAATAACTATAAAGTTAAAAAATTGTGATTTTACTGAGGGGGTGATTAACTTTGGCTTTCAAATTTTTGAAACCAAACATTAACCATTCACCAACTCATTTTATGCGTAAAATCACCGCCGATTGGGTCTATCCTGTTTCATCACCCCCGCTCTCTAAAGCTGTTATTATCGTTGATGAAAACGGTAAAATTTTAGCTTTGGATAGCCGTGAAAACCACGACCCTGCCAGTCTTGAAATTCATAAGGGTGCCATTGTCCCGGGTTTCATAAATACCCATTGCCACCTTGAGCTTTCGCACATGAAAGGCATGGTTCCAACAGGCACGACTTTGATTCCTTTCATCACAGGCGTCGTTACCAAACGCCATGCCACACCAGAAGTGATTCAAAAAGCGATTGAAAAAGCGGAAAAAGAGATGATTGATGGCGGCATTGTTGCCGTAGGCGATATATCCAACGTGACGGATACATTTGCTCAAAAAGCGAAAGGGACTTTGCGCTATTATACGTTTATTGAAATGTTCGATTTTCTGCAAGAAGCCGATGCGGAGCGAGAATTTCAGAAATACAAAACCGTTTATGACCAATTGGAGACTGTAAAAGGCAATAAAAAAACGGTTGTGCCACATGCCCCATACAGTGTTTCACTCAATCTTTTCAATAAAATTAAGGCTATAAATCCACAATCGGGCGCAACAGTCAGCATTCACAATCAAGAAACTCAACCCGAACAAGACCTTTTTCTACACGGCACAGGCGGTTTCTATGATTTTTATGGCAAATTTGGCATTTCATTAAAAGAGTTCAAAGCGCATCAAAAATCATCCATTCACTACGCTTTAGCGAATATGAATCCGCAGAACAGAACTTTATTTGTTCATAATACTTTAACTACCCAAGCCGATATTGAAACAGCGCAAGCTTGGTCACCCAACGTTTTTTGGGCAACCTGCCCCAATGCTAATCTTTATATCGAAAACCGTTTGCCCAATTATCAATTTTTCATCAACACCAATGCCCGCATGACCATCGGAACGGACAGCTTGACCTCCAATTGGCAGTTGTCTATTTTAGATGAAATGAAGACCATTCAGCGTTTTCAATCCTATATTCCCTTTGAAACGCTCTTAAAATGGGCAACACTTAATGGGGCAAAAGCGTTAGGTTTTGAGGATACGTTGGGGAGTATTGAAGTCGGTAAAACGCCGGGTTTGAACCTTTTGAACTTGAAAAATGATAAAATACTGAGGGGGGTAACAAGGGTGAAAAACTTATTAGTTTTTTAAAAAAGAATAATATGAAAATTTGTGTAGCTCAAACAAAATCTATCAAAGGAGACATTCAACGCAATATGGGTAACCATAAAAAATTAATAGATTTGGCTGTATCCAATGGCGCAAATATTATAATTTTTCCTGAATTGTCCTTAACAGGTTACGAACCGAGCTTGGCAAAAGCATTGGTCACCCATCAAGATGATAGCCGATTTGACGATTTTCAGAAAATCAGCGATACCAATCAGATAACGATTGGCGTTGGAATGCCTACAAACAGTGATAAAGGCGTCTGCATTAGTATGGTTCTTTTTCAGCCACACAAAGCAAGACAGACGTATTCCAAAAAATATATACACCCTGACGAAGAACCCTTTTTTGTGAGCGGTGAAAATTTTAGGGGGTTAAAAATTGATGAAACGCCTATTGGCTTAGCTATATGTTATGAAGCATTAGTGCCCGAACATGCGCAGAAGGCTTTTGAAAATGGTGCAAAAATTTATATTGCCAGTGTCGCAAAATCCGCTAAAGGTGTCGAAAAAGCCTTTAAATCTTTAGCGGATATTGCGCAAAAATATGGTATGACCGTGTTAATGTCTAACTGTTTTGGGGAATGCGATGATTTTGAAAGTGTCGGTCAATCCGCTGTTTGGAATAATAAAGGCATATTATTAGGGCAATTGAGTGCTTCAAATGAAGGCATCATTATAATGGACACTGAGACGCAAAAAGTTGAATATAAATAATCGAAATTATCTATTTTATGGTACAAGCGCACATTTAGGAAATTTTTAAAATTTCCTAAATGTTGATAATCAATGACTTATTATTATGAAAACAAAAATAATACATATATGTAGCGGCGAATTTATTCGCCAAAAGCGTACTCG
>JAYUQN010000437.1:0-4181 GCA_043756725.1 Saprospiraceae bacterium | reverse complement strand
TCTCAAGTTTAGGCAAATTTGACCACAACTAAGACGTTGCAGTGCAACGTCTCTACGTAAACCTGAGGTATAAATCCTTAGCTTAATGGCATTGGACTGAAGTCCGTGTTACGGCAACGAGGCTGTTTCATTTTGAAGCAGTCTCGTTGTTTTTTTACCCCCCTCAGTATAAAAAAAAAAACTATCCCGTTTTTGCGGAATAGCCCTATTATTTTTTACTGTTCAGAGACTTATGCACCTAAAAAATATCGTTTGTAGTTTCTCAGTGGATGACCAGAAGCAATTTTTTGGGATCGTGCTATTCTCTTTTGCAGGGAAACAAGACTTTCTAATAGGGCAAATTTTAGATCGATCCTATTAAAGAATCCGTTTTTCATTCCCCGAGGTCAGAGATCGCCACTGACGACCTAAACGAATGTGCATCACAACAAGATTTGTTGCATTTCGACTGCCCAGTATCGGAAGAAGGTAAGGTCTACACCATCGCTCAATGTGGGTAATTAATCTTGCTATTAGTTCGTAAAGCACTCGTCCTCTGCCAAGAGGGTGTTTGTCGTCATTTATTTCAAAATGACTTAAATGAAATGTTGTCATTGTTAAAAAATTTAATTGTTTTAAAAAAAATGTTTTTACCAAATACATTTTAGATTCTTTATGAAATCGCATTATAAAAATTTTAGTTATAACTCAAAATTAAGGTATATTATTATATTTAAAAAACTGATTTATAAGGTTTAACGCCCCCTTAACTACTATTAACAAATGTTTAATATAAATAATTCATTTAATGCGTCTAAATACACCTTTTTACTGAGGGGGGGTAAAAAAATCATTTTTTCGACCTTCATTTTACCCGTTCCAATTTATCTAAAAGACTTTGAGCAGTTTTGAGAGCGCGCTTTTTTTGACATTCTTCTATATAGCTTTTTATTAAAATTCTATCCGCACTCACATTATGAATACCTTCAAAATGCTCTAAAAATTGATTGTATAAATGGTGTAATTCAGATTTCAGAATGAGGTTTTTACCAAAAGCCTGCTCATAAGCTTGCCTCACAGCAAAAGCGCCGTGTCTGTCAAGTGTGAAAAAGAGATGGATAAAGAATTTGTTAGAGTGAAAGTGGTTATTGTCGGGTTGAAGTTTCAAACCCCTGTCTAAGGTTTCTAAAGCTGCTGTGAATCTGTCTAATTCCCGTTGGCACGTTGCCAATTCATTCAAACTGAGGACATCATTGGGGCGTTTGTCCTTAATATTGTCAAAAATATTGATTGCCTCTTTATAATTGCCTATCAATCGGTAACTCATTGCCAAATCATTTTGAATGGCAATATTTTTAGGTTGTTGCCTCGCCGCTTCCTCTAAATCTTTAATGGCATTTTGAAAATCCTTGTTTTTACGGTGTTTTTCAGCCCGCTTAATCAAAAAATAAGCAATGTGTTTTTCAGGGACAACAGTTTCATCTATTGAAATCAAATCCTCTTTTTGAATGAGTTTGCACAACTCAATCAAAGAGCCAATGATGGTATTCATTCTTACCCCCGACTCTTCAAAACTCACTTTTCCCACAATCTTATCTTTACCCAATAAATTATAGGAAGCTTGAAGTGCCGTAACCAAATTATCAGTGTGACTGAAAGGAATTATATGTGTATTCAATAAATCAAATACTTTTTGAGTATCCCCCCTTCGTATATAAGCTAAGATGCTTGTTTTTAATTTTTCCATACTATTTTTTTGAGCTATGAAATGATAAAGCAAAGGCAATTATGTGCGACTCACAAATTGCTGAAAGGTACAAAATATTCAAAAATGGGAAACACTTTTTTAGGATTTGAAAATTAAAGATTTTATCTTATCTTTGGAATCTAAATACAATAAAATGATGACAACAACAGATATTACTGCGCCTAATGCCTTAAATGGGCTTAAAATGACACCCGAAGCGTATCTCAAACATGAGCGTGAAACGGTTCGAGAAACGGGGGGGAAATACGAATTATTTAACCAAACTTTAATCTTTATGGCTGGAGCATCAGAAGCGCATAACAGCATTGCCAGTAATATATTGGCATTGATAAAATTTTTTCTTTGGCAAAGTAATGCACCTTCACAGGTTTTTCAAAGCGATATGAAAGTCGTTAGTTTCTTAGATTATAAAGATTATTTCTATCCAGATGTGGTTTTCATTGAGGGGCAAACGCAATATGATGATGAACAAAAAGACGTTTTGCTCAATCCTACTATCCTTTTTGAGGTATTGTCTGACGGAACAGGGAAATTTGACAGAGGCGATAAATTTGAATCTTATAAAAAAATTGAAAGCCTTAGAGAGTACATTTTAGTAAGCCAATATGAGCGAAAAGTAGAACATTTTTATAAAAATAGTGAGGGGCATTGGATAACTGGTAAAACTATAAAAACAGGCGAATTATCGCTTTTGTCTATTCCCATTAGCTTGCCGTTGCGTCAAATTTATCACAATATGTCTATTTGATTTTATGTAGATGAGTATATATTTCATAGGAAAAGCCTTTCGAGATACTTTCTTGAAAGGCTTTGGCAATTGTAGCTTGACCGAACTGCCCGAGGAGTTGTTTGAATTGGCTTGGTTGTCACCATTGAATTTTAATTCATCACCATCAAATTTTTTTGAACTATTTTAAAAAAGAATTACTTTTGTAAGAAATGTAAATTCATAAATTTAAATTGTCGCTCATGTCCACTTTGGTTTCTCCAACTCAACCTTTGAATGAAGTGCAATTGATGTTGCTTCGGTTGTTCAGCCGTCCAATGCTCGATAATGATTTAGAAGCCATCCGTGAGATGCTTTTAACTTATTATGAAACGGCTCTGCATAAAGAAGTGGAGCGTGTTATCTCAGAAAAAAACATCACAAGAACTGATTTTGACGCTGTTTTGAATAAACAACAACGAACAAAGGCATGAAAGTTATCATTGATACCAATTGTCTTATTGCCTCTATTCCCCCTAAGAATCCTGAATATTGGCTTTACAGAGCTTTTCGGGACAAAGCCTTCGATTGGGTTATTGGTACGGAAATTTTACTCGAATACGAAGAAACCATCGGTGATTTCTATTCGCCTTATACGGCTGATTTGGTCTTAAATATCTTGTTAAATGCTTCAAATGTCATCCGTTCAGAGCCATTTACCCGTTGGCAATTGATAAAGGATGACCCCGATGATAATAAATTTGCCGACCTTGCTATCTCTGCAAATGTCCACTATTTAGTAACAAATGACCATCATTTTGAAATTCTAAAACAACTCCCATTTCCAACTGTCAAAGTTGTCTCTCTCATTGAATTTCAAGAAATTATGGGTTATTGACTTAGTATTTTGAGCACTTGTAACAAATCCTTAATATCTTTTCACATCTTTAATATCCTAATTCAAATTAACCATGTCTGAACTCGCCCTACAACGCATCCACGAAGCCAAACAACATCGCCTTACCCGCCTCGACCTCGGTCCCGATAAAATCGGGATGGCTTGACCGAACTGCCCGACGCGTTGTTTGAATGGGCTTAGTTAAGCCGCTTCGGCAGGACAAACCATGATAATATCAACGCCCAATGCCTTCTCTATTTTATAAATCGTTTTAAGTTCTAAATTATGAAAGCCCGATAACCAACGGGTTATTTCCGATTCTGACTTGCCTAATAATCGAGCAAGGTCACGGCGAGTTTTGCCTTGTGACCGCAATACTTGAATAATGCGTACTGCAATGGCTACGTTTTTCGATACTTCTTGCTTGACAGAATCGGGTGTACGGGCTAATATTTCATCAAAAGCATCCATGTTTTCTTTGTTTTATATGAGCAAATCTATATTTTCTATATCTAAAATGTCTTTTCCTGTAAATTGAAAAGACCCTTCCGTTATTAATTGGTTAATTTGACGACCCATTGTTTTAGCAAAACGAAAATGCGGCATTAACTCTGGCGTACCTTGCACTTTTGCAGATTTTTTTATGCCTCCATTGGCTAAAATGACACACGATTCACTAATCCAAACGCAATACAACCGTAAGTCATTATTGTCAATTTGTGTAATACCCACTTTGCGTTGTCCTCTTGGTGGTGGTGGCAAAGCATGTGCTTCTTCTTCAAATCTAAATAATTCTAACAATGCCCCATGATTTTGCCCAATTTCGACAA
>JAYUQN010000436.1:0-4182 GCA_043756725.1 Saprospiraceae bacterium | reverse complement strand
GGATGCCATGAATAAGCATTTTGTATAGACGTCATAGACTCAGCAGCGACAATCGGCTTGCCATAAATATGTGCCACCGAAGCAGACTCTCTAATATCCGCTTCACTGCGGATTTCCTCATCTGAACCACCCGCCAAACTGCCCGGTGTCCACATGGCTGACATTGGAATATCGGCATTGCGCTTCACATCCATACCATCGGCTAAATAGATGCGTTTGTCTTCGTGGCTTTCGGTATAGCGTTTCATACCTCGTTTGTGGAGTTCTTCGCCAATCACGTCATAATGGCTTTCAGCAATCAATTCTCCTATTGTTTTTCTAAAATCCCAAAGGAATTTTTCACTCGCTTCTGTGCTTTTTACGACTCTGCCTGTTAAAACAGGAATCCATGTTTTAATATCATAACCGCGTCTTTTTTGAAATTCTTCAGGGAAAGTCTTCGTCCAAGTCATGTGACCCGCTTCGTAGCTGTCCAAAATCATGTGTGTCAAACCCTTTTCACCCATCATGCCGCCTGTGGCATCTTTGTACATATCGAGGTAGGTATTGATGTATTTTTTAACCGCTTCTTTATCCAATTTATCCACTTCCAAACCCGTTGCCTCGGGCGAAGCAGGATGATTTTGACGACCCGTAAGCGAGTAGCCGAAGCGAATAATTGTCCACCCCCCAACCCCCAAAGGGGAATTAGATGCATTAGACTCCCCCTTTGGGGGTTGGGGGGCTGGGGCTGTCCAATCAAGTGTACCATCTGCTTTCATTTTTGAAGTCAAATCAATGACCCCCTCAGTCCCGCTTCCATCGGGATTTGCAATATTGACGGCATCTGAATTTGTAGAGATAAAACTTTTATTATTTTCTTTCCACGGCGTAAAGCCTGCTTTATCTTCAACTTGGTCAATTCGGTCGGTCGTGTGTAAAACAAATTCGGCAATATTAACCCCATCAGATTTTTCACCCATCGGATTGCCGCCCACCATAGCTGCAAATATATTAATAGGTGGTGGCAAGGTTTTATAAGCCATGCGCCAATATTTAGCCGTTGTGGGTGGTATACTGACGGTATTCAAAGGGACAATGCTGCCTGATAGTTGAGTAATTTCTCTAAAATTTACCCCATCATCACTAACTTTCAAGGAGCGATTGAGCGGACCCCCATCAAAATCCTGCATTGCCGTCTGAACAGCCCCTGCTATTGAAAAGGCTTTGAAGGTTTGAGTTGTTTCAAATTCGTATTGAATCCACATTTCCTCACCCACTTTCAGAGGGGGTAAAAAAACAGAATTTATCAAATTGCCATCGGTCAAGTCCTGTAGCTTAAAATTGCCACCACTTGAGCTTATTTTTGGTTTTAAATCTGTAAAAGCATTATCATTTTTAGGCAAGCGATAGGCAATTACAAGGGCATCTTGATAAAAACGCGGTATATCGCCTATAAAACCATTCAAAAAGCCGCCCTTTGTTATTTCCACATTTTGAAACTTTCCCGTTGCATCGGAAGGCTGGGGTAGTTTTCCTGAAAAGGTTTCTCCGCCTTTTACCCTTGTTTCCGTCCAGACATATTTTTTCATAGCGTCTTTGGGTTCTACCCAAGTCCCTCCTGTGACACTCCACCCGGGCGAGCCAGCGATTGCCATTTCAAGTCCTATTTTATCAGCAAATTCAGTTGTAAATTTGAAAGCGTCTTTCCATTCGGACTGCATAAACACCAATTTTTTAGGCACAACAACAGGCGTAAAAAGGTTGGCATCAAAATTTTGAAAACCGCCAATGCCTGTGCGTTTCATCCATTCCAAATCTTTTTGGATGCCTTCTTTGGTGATATTGCCGTTCATCCAATGCCACCAGACACGGGGTTGGGCGGCGTTGGGTGGCGTTTGGAAATCTTTTAACAAGGAGCTTTGAGCATAACCTATTGATGCCGCAAACGCAAAGATTAAAAAGAGATATTTTGTTTGATTTTTCATTATTTTATGTTATTTTAAAGTATTTATTTCTCTCCTATGCGTTTGGCTGTTGATTCAAACATATTCATCAACATGTCTTTAACAGATTGCGTAAAATGTTAGTTGTAGTTTATATCGGACAAACATATAACAGCACTTTAAGAACACCAAATAATTTACTACTTTTGCAAAACAACTTATCATC
Organism: Saprospiraceae bacterium; assembly: GCA_043756725.1. Classification (GTDB taxonomy): domain Bacteria; phylum Bacteroidota; class Bacteroidia; order Chitinophagales; family Saprospiraceae; genus JAAFJT01. The sequence goes on along the minus strand of JAYUQN010000436.1, from coordinate 2,031 downwards.
TTTGGCATTTGACCCTACTGAAATCATTGCAAAAGCCTTAAAAACCCGAAGTCATTCCTTAAATTATCAGCTTTTCGGTGTGAATCTTATGCTCAGATAAGTTCATGCTCGTTGAATTTTTGCGATTTTTAAACTAAATTTAACATAATATCAATTATATTTATGTCAAAAAAAATTAGTACATATCTCCACCAATATCGAGATGAATTGCAACAAAATGTCATTCCCTTTTGGCTGAAACATTCCAAAGATACAGAATATGGGGGATATTTCACCTGCTTGACTCGTGAAGGCGATGTTTTTGATACCGACAAATTTATCTGGTTACAAGGGCGTGAAACATGGTTTTTCGCTATGCTTTACAATAATCTTGAGCACAAACAGAAATGGTTAGATTTTGCCGAACATGGAGCCACTTTTTTGAAAAAATATGCGCGTGCACAAGATGGCACTTGGTATTTTTCACTCACCCGCGACGGAAAGCCCCTCATTCAGCCCTATAATATTTTCTCCGATTGCTTTGCAACACAGGCTTTTGGGCAATTGTACAAAGCCACAGGCAATGAGGAATATGCGGAAATAGCGCGAACGACTTTTTACGCTATTGTGGAAAGACTTAACAACCCCAAAAGGCATTGGTCAAAAGCTGTTGAAGGGACACGCCCGTTGAAAAACTTCGCTTTGCCCATGATTTTATGCAATTTATCGCTTGAAATCGAGCATCTACTCCCCCCCTCAGTCGTGAATGAGTTAATAGACGATTGTTTGAACGAAGTAATGACTGTTTTTTATGATAACACATCGGGTTTGATTTTAGAAAATGTAACACCCGATGGGCAGTTTTCAGACAGCTTTGAAGGGCGACTTTTAAACCCCGGACATGCCATTGAAGCCATGTGGTTTATCATGGATTTGGGCGAGCGCAAAGGTGATAAAGCTTTGATTGAACGCACAAAAGACATCACTTTGCACACGCTTGATTACGCATGGGATAAAAAATATGGCGGTATCTTGTATTTCATGGATATTAAAGGACACCCACCCCAACAACTCGAATGGGATCAAAAACTCTGGTGGGTACACGTTGAAACCTTGATTGCCCTGCTAAAAGGGTATTTGCACACGGGTGATAAACGTTGTTGGACATGGTTTGAAAAAGTACATAAATGGACTTGGAAACATTTTCCCGACCCCGAATTTGGCGAATGGTACGGCTATTTGAATCGGCGTGGCGAGCCGCTTTTAACTTTGAAAGGTGGCAAATGGAAGGGTTGTTATCACGTGCCAAGAGGCTTGTATCAGTGTTGGAAAACGTTGGAACGCATTAATGAAAAATAAAATAAAAGCACCTTTTTATTGGCTTTACCCCTGAAAGATGTGAGGAAAAATTGAGGCATAAATTTCATTTAAAACACTCCTCCCCTACCCTATTCCACCTTTCAAAATCATGAATGGGTGAAATTAAAAATACAATTTTAATTAATTAGTTTAAAATAATTAATTACTAACTGATTGATTATCAATAATTTACTATTTTATTAGATTAATCTAATATTTGCATAAATAATTTATTAGATTATTTGTTTTTTAGTTTAAACTAATATGCTTAGGTTTGTGCTATGGAATTAAGTGATAGGAGAAAGGAACAATTATTGCAACCTCTGCTCTTACACAACATACATTCACTAACGCAATAAAATACAGAATTATGCCTTTGATAATTGCAGTAGCGCACCAAAAAGGCGGTGTAGGAAAGTCCACTTTAGCGTTGAATCTGGTGAGTTTTTTCAACCGCAACGGGGCAACAAGTGCCGTTGTAGATGCTGATGCGCAAGGTTCTATATCGAGCTTAATTAGAAGCTTTGGGGAAAATGATGCTTATGGAACGGTTAATTTGATACCCCGTCAAAGTTTTAAATCATTTTCAGATTTGGCGCAATTCAACCAATACCAAGTGCTATTGATTGACACCCCACCCTATCTTTCAACCAATTTGATAGAGATCTTTCAAATAGCCGATTTTGTTTTAGT
>JAYUQN010000435.1:0-12032 GCA_043756725.1 Saprospiraceae bacterium | reverse complement strand
AGGGTTCGCAACATCAAATCTCTATCAAAACCATAATTTAGAGCCTGTCTTACCTTTTTTATACTGAGGGGGGGGGATTTTCCTTCAAATTTCATATTCAAACCCAAATATTCTGTATTCAGGTAAGGGGTTTTTATGAGTTGTATTTTACCCAATTGCTTGGGTTGCAGCTCCCCGTCTTGGGTCAAAAGTTCATTCATGATACTCGACTCGATGCCGACCATATAATCCAGCTTTCCCCGCATCATTTCCAAATATGCGGTTTTTCGATCGGTCATAAAACTGACTCTAATGCCATCGAGATAGGGTAGTGGTGTTCCTTTTTCGTCATGTTCCCAATAGTTTTCATTTTTCAGTAAAAAAAGACCTTGATTTTCGAGCCATTTTTTAAATCTAAAAGCCCCCGTTCCAACAGGATTTTTACGAAATTCTTTTTTATAAAATTCAACCGCTTCGTAGGGCACGACACAACAATATTGCATCGTCAAAATGCCTAACATGGGGCGAAACGGTTTTTCAAGTATAATAATAAAAGTCGAATCGTTTTTGGCTTCAAAAGGCTTGATTTTCCGAACTCGGTCTTTAAAAATCCATGACCCGGGCGAATTAATGGTTGTATCTATTATTCTGTTAAAACTGAAAACAACATCCGAAGCGGTCATTTTACGCCCTTTTCCATTTGTAAAACAAGGATTGTCATGGAAATAGACTTTATCGTTAAGGTGAAATGTATATTGCAAGCCATCCTCTGAAATTTCCCAAGCTTTGGCAAGACAGGGAATCACATTTAAAGAATCATCGAGATAAACCAAGCCATTGTAAAGGTGATCAACGACCCACATATTGGCTTGAATGCGGGCAAACGCGGGGTCAAGTGAAGTGATTTGATTGATTTGGTTGTAGTGAAAAACTTTTTGCTTGGATTTTGTTGCGTCGTCGTTTTTACAGTAAATGAAAAAAAATAGGCTAAAGTAAAGGGTAAAATAACGACAACAAAGGGCAAATTTGCTAAGGCTCAAAGCTCTAACTTTCCAAGTCTTGAAGACTTGGAAAGTTAGAGTTAGCCAATACATAAAACTTTCCAAGTCTTCAAGACTTGAAAAGTTTGGAAATTTATCATGACTTACCCCCCTCAGTATTTTCATAAAAAAAGCATATTTTAGGATATTTCATCCCGATTACTTCGGGAATAGTTGATACTTTTATTGCCAAGCAAAGATTTAGTTCTACTTTGGCACTTTAAAAAAGCCCGAGCAACCCCCTGCCCCTAAAGGATACGGTTCGCTTAAAATTTAAGGTAGTTTTGTAAAATTAGTGGGTTCAAGTTGTCAAATTCTAAAAACCCGAAGGGTTTGAACGTGAATAACCCTTGATTGCATCAAGGGGGCAGGCGATGGAACACTTGCCACAACGCCGAAGGCGTTGAATATATAGTAAGGCATTGAATATATAGTGTTGTGTTTAACCCACATTCAACGCCTTCGGCGTTGTTACACTTACCTCACCCTTCGCCCCTTGATTGCATCAAGGGTTACTCACGTTCAAACCCTTCGGGTTTTTAGATTTTGACAACTTGAACCCACTAATTTTACAAAACTACCTTAAATTTTAAGCGAAACGTATGCTTTAGGGGCAGGGAGTTGCTCTGGCTTAATGTAGATTTAGAAAGTGACTATAAAGTTAAAACGCTAAAAACGCATCTACCTGTTGCTCAATAGCTTTCAACACTTCATTGTCATTCAAATTTTTATCCCCATCCAATAATTTATTGAAACTTGAAATGGGCAACATATTGGGCAAAACTGTCACCCCCATAAACATCATAACCGAAGCAAAATGTTCCAAACCCCGTATATTGCCTGCACGACCCGTAGCAATACCCGTCAAACCCACTTTTTTACCCTTGAAAATGGACATTTTTGACCGAATAGAAGCGGCATCAATAAACACTTTCAAAATACCCGGAAAACTGCCGTTGTATTCAGGAATGATGAAAAAAAACTTATTGGCTGGTATCAACAAATTGTCTTCAATCTCTTGAAAGGCTTCTGAAATGGTATCTTTTTTATACATTTTGGGTCCATAAAGGTCGGGCGGAAGGTTTTCTAACGAATAGAAAAGAACGGTTTCAGTTGTTTTAGATTGCATCAAATTGTGGTAGTATGTTGCTAAAACGTGGGTCAAGCCATCTTTCCTATCTGTTCCAGAAATAATTGTTATCATATTAAAAATTGTGGTTGATGTGTGAGGTTGATGTCAAATTTCCTAAATTTTTAAAATTTAGGAAATTTCAGACACCATCGCATAATTACGCCTGCAAAATAGATATTTCAACCGATTTGTTCAAATACTGAGGGGGTATTTTACGCTTCTTTTAAAATTCATTTTATTAATATACAAAAAAGGACTACTTTAGCGCACGATTTGACATAAATGAAAACATCCCGCTTACAAAATATTTCTTTTGCCCTGTTTCAAGCCATTGCCTATTTGCTTGCTCTTGGCATTTTAATTTTCACAGGCATTATGCTCACGAAGATAATTCCCTACATGAGTTTTGAGCATGCCACTCATTTTTTAGGCACTAAAACGGATGCCGTCTTGTACAAAACCCATTTTAGGACAGCTTTTTACATCCACATTACCAGCAGTATATTTGTGATGGGGGCTGGCATTTTTCAATTTTTTCCTTCAATTTTGCATAGATTTCCCCGTTTTCATCACACAATCGGTAAAATTTATATTGGCTCTATTTTGTTATTAGCGGCTCCCTCGGGTTTGGTTTTGGCGACGTATGCCAATGGAGGTTTGGCAGCCAAAGTGGCTTTTTCGTTGCAATGTGTGGTTTGGTGGTTCACCACCTACTTTGCGTGGTTGGAAATAATGAAAGGCAATATTTCTAAACATATTGATATGATGTTGCGTAGTTATGCCGTGACTTTGGCAGCCATGAGCCTTCGATTAGAAAGTTATGCCATGTATTATGGCTTTGAAACCAAGCCAATTGAAACGTATTTAACCGTCACTTGGCTTTCGTGGGTTGGCAATTTGTTGTTAATTGAACTGTTTATATATCTGGGATTAGGAAAAAAATTACTCTTTAATTTTCAAAATAAAAAAATCAAATAATGAAAAAACAAGTCGTTTTTATGCCGCTTTTAGCCGCTATCATCTTAATCGCAACGCAATGTATCAATAAGGTGAAAGCACCGATTCAAAGAGCCTCGGTTGAAAATCCACATTTGATAACCCATAAAGAAGCTGTGGATACCTTATTGAAAGACTCAACTGCGCCTATTAAACCCTTGATATTCAAGACTTTAGATGCTTTTGCTTTGGCTGAATTGTGTAAAAAACATCATTTAGATAGTCTTTTTTATGCAGAGGGTCAATGGCCCGTCAATGGCTTTTATGGGGAAGATCGTTACCGCATTGAGTTTCTTTTTACAGAAGTGAAACAAGATGAACAAGACCCTACTTTGTATTATATCAAGGGAAAAAATCGCCATAAAAAAGTCATTTCCTTGTTTGAAGGTAAAATGAAACTGAACCAGTTGCGTACTTTTAAAGACCCTAATATTGATACAGAAGAAATAGGTGAAATGGGTTTACAAGAGAATTATGCTGCTGAGGGCATTTTTGAATTGAATGAAACAGACAAAACAAGCCCATACAGTGGCTTTTTCAAAGGCAATGTGAAAATGGAGTTTTCGCTTGCCAATGATGGTGTTGCCAGTTTGTGGTATTTTTCAAATGGTTTACCGAGTGGCGGTAGTGGCTATCGTTTCGATGGCAATTGGACGAGCTATACCAAACCCGATATGGTACAACCTGTCTTATGGGCATCTGATATTTTCCGCATTGGGAATGATATTTTGAAAGATTTCAGCGTAGGCGAGCGGGATGTTGAAATCAATGAAAAGTATCGGAGCTTAGGTTGGGACAATTTTTGGGAAAATGATGAGTGGTGGACGGAGGCTAAAACGAAAGAGAAAATGTGATGGCTTACGCATTAATATCAAAAATAATGTCAATTTGACTATTGGTGAATTTATAAAACTTGTCAATCTTTGCTGTTAATATTAAAGTTTTTATAAGAAGCTATAAAAGGCGTAAGATGATTTTTATACAATTACATAAACTTTGAATAGAGTTAAGCTAAGACATCCAAGATTTGAAGCCTTATTTATAATAAGGCTTCTTTTTAGTTTTTTAAAAGCATATCAAAAAAATCGAACTTTAAACATTTAACAAATTATCACAATGTCCCAGCCATTATTTACCGCTAAAAGAAGTGTCAAAAACGTTCATTCCAGCTCGAATGAATACACAAGACAAAATGAAAGCCGATTGGCTACTATTATTATCGTTATAACGTTAGCTGCTATGCTTTTATTTATCTTAAATTGAAAAAAGCTAATTAATACAACTCTCATTTTTTAGGTTTCAACTGTCGAATACTGAGGGGGTATATTATGTCTATTTCCACCTTAATTTTTTCTCATTACAACGATATATTCATTGCTCATTGTTGCCATTAATTTACCGACTTCGTTTGTAGGGCTGTTTTTAGAAGGCATTCTTTTATTGGGTATCCGTCTTACACATGTATTGAGATGCTCAAAACCACAGTTTTCAAAAAACTCTACCGTGATATAATCTAAAGGTATTTGTACCCCTTTAACAGTTCGATTGCCTACGACATAACAAGCAATACCACCATTTTTGACCGTTTTTGCTACGTTTTCAATGGATTTTTGATATTCAGATAAAAACAACATGACTTCTTCGTACCGCTTGAAATCATTGTTTTTGATTTGAATCAACTCTAATTCAGCACTGTTAATGGATAGGATTTTAGAGCCATTCTTTTTACTACCACCCATCAGTATTTTATCAACTTTTGATGCGTCTTTGATATTGAGCCATTGATTAGAAAGTTTTGAAAACGAACCATAGGCGACTGTTGTAAAGCTATCGCCATAAGGCGGTGAAGTAACAACCAAATCTACTTCGCGGTCAAATAGAGTAGGAGGTATGCCAACACAGGTATCAAAATCATATACTTTTGAAAAAACAGTATGATTGACATTTTTATGAAACTCGGTATGTCCTTTGATATTCCTTTCGACTTTTTTTATAAATATTTCAAAAGTATTGACTTTAAACACATCTAATTTTTTTTGTTCCATTCTAAACAATTTAAACTCACTGTTCCGAGTATAGGATGCTTCTCTTACTGTTTCACTAAAAGGTACTAAAAAAAAATCACGGATGGACACATCTATGTGGTTGAAAATCAAATCTTTAATATAAGAGAGCTTATGAATGACTTCTTTTGAAAACCAATAATCAATATTGTCAATGCTTGTTAGTTCAATCTCTATGCTACTATGGTAGTCTATAAATAATTTTGTAATAAAAAAGGAGCGTGTTTGACGGAGCAATGTTATATCATATACATTGGATTTCACTTTACTTAATAGTCTTGCGAGCGGATTTAAATCCGTACCGATAGAATTGATGCCTTGCAATTTTGCTTCTACCAAAGTAGTCCCGCTCCCACAATAAGGGTCAAAAATCAGTTGTGTATCCGCTGTTTTATAGTCTTCAATTAGCCTGCGGGCTATTTGAGGAATCATCATGGCTGGGTATGTATGATAGCTGTGGGTATATTCTTTGGTATTTGCGGTGGTATAATCCCACGAATCGTCTAATGTCATATTTTGTAACGATTATTAAATAAATTGTTTAATTGAGCTGTAAAATATAGCTCGCTTTTCACAAATTTATTTTTTACCGTTACAAAAAAAAATTTCCTTACCTATAGGTAAGTATATGATAAAAGAGTAGTTTCTTGTTTTTTCATATCAAAAAAGAGAATATTGCTGTTGTTTCAGAGCTACAATTTGACTTTTAAATTTCGGAATAAACTCAAAATCAGAACAATCTAAATATCTTGAATAGGAAATTTTATTGCTTTTCTCTTGATTCATATCATATTTTCCTTCATGGAAATCAACTAAAGTTTTACCAGCTACATAACCTAATCCAACAGGAACTGCATTACCTATCTGCTTAAAAATATCACTTAGTTTACCTTGAAATTTCCATTTATCTGGAAATTGTTGAATTCTTGCATATTCTTGAACTGATAACGACCGCATTTCAGTTGGATGTGCTAATAATGTGGCATTCATTATAGGACTTGTTAATAGAGTTGGTGAGGGTTCAGAATAAGATAACCTCCTATAAAAGCCTGTTTTACCTCCATCTAATTCTAAGGATTTACCCATTGCCTCACGTTTAATATCTTCTGGTAAATCACGCCAATTTTGCCCTTCTGTCAAGTGAATGAGGTGTTTCTTTATTCTCTGAGGAATTTCTAAATACTGATGTTCTTCTTGTTTTAAACCTTCAAATGCGTCCTTAATTGTTGTCCACATTTTACCCGTTTCATTACCCGTTCTACTATGTGTAGGACTGGGTAATGGAATTCTTCCTTTTTTGCTGCCAAAAATAATTACACGTTCTCTTGCTTGCGGAACACCATAATTTGCACTATTGAAAAGTGTAAAACTCAAAGAATATCCTATCTTTTTAAACTCGTTCCAAAGAAAATATATCATACTACCTTGTATTTCTACAATATGACTGTATTCCTCTTCATATTCTTCTGGTACGACATTCATCGGTGTTGATAAAAGCCCTCTTACATTCTCCAAGATGAAATATTCGGGTGAAATCTCTTTGATGATTTCTAAATACCTAATTATGGCATTTCCTCTAAAATCTTGTAAGGAAAGCCGTTTTCCTGCTGTACTAAATGCTTGGCAAGGAGGTCCTCCGACTACTGCAAAAATTTGCTCTTTTAAAAGCCCTGCAGTTGTTAAAATGTCCTCGGTCAATACATTATTAATGTCATTTTCTATTACAGGTATATTGGTATTTGACCTAATAGTTTGACAAGCTAATTTATCCATTTCAACAGATACAGCGATATTAAGACCTGCTTTTTCAAGTCCTAAATCTAGACCCATTGCCCCAGAGAAAATGGAAACTACATTATACTTTTTATTTTCTACCATAGTGACGTAAGAAACTCGTTGTAAGATTTGTATTTGTTGCGAAAATCGTTTGTTAATGGTTTAATTTTATCTTCGATTTTATCAATAATTGTGTCATTTGCTAAAATCTGTTTTGATGCGCTTAACAACATTTCAATTAATTTATGATGATAATCCTCATCGTTTGTGATAAAAATCCATAATTCTTTACCAATTAATGTACGATTCTCCCAATCTGGTAAATATTGTTTTAGTAAACCATGAGAAACTGTTTTGTCTTCTCGTTTCCCATAAGTTTCTGCAATAAAAGCACGATGTCCTTGTTTCTCAATTAATTCTATTTCATATCTATAATGATGGATTTGTGATTTATTTATATCATTCGTCCCACTTTTAATCTCCAAATACGCCTTAATTTCATTAATTTTCTCCACAACAACATCCCACTTAGTTTGTTCCCCTAATTCATCCTCTTTAGCGTCATGCACAAATTCACTGGAATATAAAATGAGATTTTGAACCAAAAAACCAACCGAAGTGACTACACTCCTTGAAATAGATTGATAAGCATAATAACGGATTAAATCCGTTTCATTATTCAAATTGAGTGCGCCTGCCAAAATCGGATTCACATTCAAGGTTTCTAATTGCAAGCTTTCAATCATAAGCAACTGACGATTTACAAATTCAGTTGTCAAAATTTTAATGAAATTTTGTTGGATGCTCAATGTCGCATCTAAAAATCCACTTTGTTGAAAGGCTTTTATCTTTTCATATTCTTTATCCGATAATTTCACGTTGGGATTATCAATGACAAAGACCCATTTTTCAAAGTCTTCTTTCTTTGCAGCTAAAAATGATTTAATACTGCCAAAATGGCTTGAAAATAAGTCAATTTTATATTTAAAAGTCGCAGAAATCCCTTTTGAATGAACGCTAAACCCCTTTTTGATTAATTCTTGAACAGTCGCCGCCATGTTTTTACTTTAATATTTTTATTCAGTAAAAGTACATCATTCTTACATTTTATACTGCCTATTTTTGTGATATTTTTGAAGCATATTATTTTTTACTTCATCCCTAAAAATAAAAAAATACCCCCTCAGTATTTCAGTCGTTTTAAGCTGCAAATACTGAGGGGGTATAAATATTACTATTGTTGTATCTCTTAACAATAGTCCGTGCATTTTTTTGAAATAGTATTAAATTGGGCTTTTTTGAAAAACTACGTAAAATATTATTTCGATTTTTCAGATATAACTTTGACGAAGTTCTTAACTTTGTCAAAGTTGTGCTTAAGTAGTATAACAACAATTTATTAATAAACGAAATTATCTACTTTGTGGTACAAGCGCACATTTAGGAAATTTTAAAAATTTCCTAAATGTTGATAATCAATAAGTTATAACTTCTTGTACTACAAAGTAGATAATTCCGTTAATACAACCATGTACCTTAATTCTCCTTCACTTTATTAGGACTATACCCCTTAATCAACCGCATTTTCAAACTTTCAGCCAGATACAACAAAGCAGGCACGAGTACCAACGTTAAAAAAGTGGCAAAAGCTAAACCAAATATCATCGTCCAACTGAGGGGTCCGAAAAAAGCAACGTTGTCTCCGCCGAAGAAGATATGAGGGTCACCGTGTGTGAAAAGTTTCACAAAATCCATATTAAAGCCTGTCGCTAAAGGTATCAAACCCAATATGGTTGCGGATGCCGTTAGTAAAACGGGAGTCATACGTGTTCGTCCTGCTTCTACAATAGCTTCTTTTAGCGGCATCCCTTGTTTTAAAAGAATTTCTGTAAATTCGACCAATAAAATACCGTTTCGCACCACAATGCCTGCCAAAGCGATGATACCGACGCCCGTCATGATGATAGACATATCCATTCTGAAAATCACGAAACCCAATAAAACACCGATGATGGATAGAAATATTTCACTGAAAATAATCAGCATTTTACTAATGGAATTGAACTGTATAATTAAGATGAGCATGATTAAACCCATTGAGGTAAACAACGCACCAACGAGGAAAGACATCGCTTCGGCTTGTTCATCTTGTTGTCCGCCAAATTTCACACTCACGGACTCGGGCGCTTTAAAACCAGTTATTTTCGCTTGAACTTCTTCGACTACTTTGTTCGGGTTGAAACCCGTCACCACGCCCGAAGATAAGGTAACAATGCGTTTTTGATTTTTACGTTTGATGCCTCCATAAGTCGTTCCATATTTCACATCAGCCACGGCAGACATGGGAACTTGGCGCAATTGCCCGCCCATATTCATGTCTCGATAGATGATTTTTGAGTTTAAAACGTCTGAAATACTGCCCCTTTGGTCTTCTTGCGCGCGGATATTGATGGGAAAGTCTTCGTTAGCTGTTTTGAATTTAGACACTTCTTTTCCAAATATGGTGGTACGCAATTCACCACCGATTTGGGCAGTTGAAATGCCTTCTCGATTGGCACGTGCTCTATCCACTTCTACCAATAACTCAGGTTTGTTGAGTACCAAATCTGATTTCAACTCCTCAACGCCATCAATTTGCAACGAATCTATATAGCGTTTCACACTTGTTGAAACGGCTGCTAATTCTTTAAAATCTTCTCCCGTTATTTCAATTTGAATCTCTTTGCCTTGTGGCGGTCCGTTGCTTTCTTGCGCTATTGAAATTTCAGCACCTGCTACACCTTTCACGGCATTTCTAATTTCATTCAAATACGGTGTTGTGGATTTGCCATTTCTTTCTGCAAATTCCACGAAAGCAACCGTCACTTTTCCCAGATTGGCGTTAGTCCCCAAATCAAAACTTTGAGGGTCAGTGGCTCCTACTGCCACATTTGAAATAACAGAAGTGACAAGGGGATTGTCCTTTCCAATGACTTTAAAAATACGGTTTTCAACTTCTTGGGTTACTTTATCGGTATAAATTGCACTCGTTCCTACGGGCAATTTGATATAAGCATATATGAAATTGGGGTCACCCGATGGGAAGAAAACAACATTTGGTGGTTTTACGACGAATGCCCCAATAGATATAATCAATAACAACAAAGTGGCTAACAACACGCCCATAGCATGCCATTTTGATTTAATGAAAAACGTCATGGCATTGCCATAACCATTTTGCACTTTCGTCCATATTTTTTTCTGAAAAGTATCAGCAGCATCGGCTAAAACGAATTTGTTAAGTAAAAACAAGCCAAACATAGCTAAAGCAAAATTACCCAAACCGAAATTGACCATATAGCTGATAATTGTAATACATATCAAAACGATACAAGTTTTTATGAAACCTCTTGTTATTTTGCGGTGTTTTTCGCCTTCAATATGCGGTTTCATGAAACTGACGGCAAAGACAGGATTGATGATATACGCCACAATCAAGGATGCAAATAGCGTTATCAGCATCGTCATGGGTAGGTAAAACATGAATTTTCCAAATACGCCCTGCCAGAAAAGTAAGGGAAAAAATGGGGCTAACGTCGTCAAAGTACCCGATAAAACGGGCAAAAAGACTTCACCTGCCGCTAATTTTGCGGCTTTTATTATCGGTACTTTGCCGTTTGCAAATATACGGTGCGTGTTTTCAATGACCACAATGGCATCGTCCACCACAATCCCCAAAGCGATAAGGAAGGAGAATAAGACCATGAAATTGAGTGAAAAGTTTTTATAACCTAATAAACCCGTGAAAATAGCGGGTTCAACTAAAAAAGCTACACACATTGAAATTGGAACCGATAAAGCCACGAATATGGCATTGGTTGTACCCATGAAAAACAACAAAATCAAAGTAACGAGTATGAAACCAATGATGATGGTGTTTATCAAATCGTGTAAACCGACTTCCGTTTTTTTCACTTGGGCGCCTGTTATTTTTATCGTAATTTCTTTAGGCAACTCATTTCCCCGCATTTCTGTGCAAATCTTTTCGATCGCATTGCTCGAAGTGATAAGGTTTTCACCGCCTTTTTTAATGATATTGAGGGTGATAACATTTTTACCTTCTAAGCGCGCATAACTCTCTTTTTCTTTGTGGGCATCCCGCACTTCTGCAAAATCACTGACCCGTAAAGTTGCACCAGAACCGCCTCGCACGATGATATTTCCAATTTGGCGAGGGTCTTTCAATTGTCCTGCTATGGTGACGTTGCGTTTCACCGACCCCATATCCACCGTGCCGCCTGAAATGGTCATGTTTTCAAATGAAATAGCTTGCTCCAAATCCCGCATGGTGATATTGTTCACCTCCATTTTATACAAATCCACATTCACCTGAATTTCACGGTCAAGCGCACCAATCATATCCACACGGCTGATTTCTTTGAGAGATTCGATGCGGTCTTTCAGAATATCGGCATATTTTTTTAGCTTATCGAGGTCGGTATTGCCTGCAATATGCACATTCATAATAGGAATTTGTGAAATATCAATCTCTATGACGTTGGGTTTTTGCGGCAAATCGGAGGGCAAATCGGCTTTATCCACAGCATCTTTGATGCGTTGTTTGGCTTTTTCAACATCTTCTGTGGTGTTAAATTCCACCATAACCGAGCTGAAATTTTCAACCGAATTGGAGGTAATTTTTTTCACACCCGTTATGGCTTTCGCTTGCTTTTCAATTTCTTTTGAAACAAGTGCCTCCATATTTTCAGGCGAAGTACCGGGATATACGGTATTGACCATAATCTGTGGAAAAACCACTTCGGGATATTGCTCTTTGGCAAGTGAATTGTAGCGCATAACACCCGCCGCAACAACAAAAAGCGTTATCAGATAAATACTGGTGCGGTTGTCAATTGCCCAACTCGCTGGTCCAAATTCTTTTATTTTATCAAGCATGATTTTTAATTGTAGTTGCGAATTTATTCGCAATGAATGAGAAAGAAGCTGGCAAGTGGTTTAGGAAACTGATTTTTATTTTTTTTCAAAAAAAAATAAAAATCAGTTTCC
>JAYUQN010000434.1:0-4193 GCA_043756725.1 Saprospiraceae bacterium | reverse complement strand
GCCCATCTGTATACATTTTTCACCATCCACAGTGGTCACGTCGGCAGTTAGGGCAATGATAGGGATTTTAGAATGGAGGGTGTTGCGAATATAGTCAGTAGCTTCAAAGCCATTCATTTCAGGCATGTGTAAATCCATCAAAATAATATCGTAGGTATTTTGTTGAACACATTCAATAGCTTTTTTACCATTGTCAACAACGTCTATTTCAAAACCAAACTCTGCAACTATTATTTTTATTAAAAGTTGATTGAGCATCATATCTTCTGCTACCAATACTTTTATGTTTTTTAAGGCTATGTCCATAGCCGCTTCCGTTATGGGTGAGTCAAGCATATTAATACCCATTTCTACTTTTTTAAAACTTAAAATAAAATTAAAGGTTGAGCCTATACCGATTTCACTTTTTACGCTAATTGTTCCACCTTGCTGTTCTACCAGTTGTTTTACAATAGCCAATCCTAAGCCTGTCCCACCATACGAGCTGCTGGTGTCCTTGTGAACTTGTTCAAAATTATTAAAAATCTTTTCGAGCCTGTTTTTTGGAATACCGATGCCTGTATCTGTAAAAGCCATTTCAATAGTTGATTTTTCATCGTCTTGTTTCACCAAGCGAACACTCAACGTTATGGTTCCTTTATGAGTAAATTTTACGGCATTCCCCATGAGGTTTATAATAATTTGACGCAGGCGCATTTGGTCACCGACAACAAATTGAGGAAGATTATCATCATACCTTGTCTGCAATATTAAATTCTTTTCTTTAATTTTAGAATCAAACAATTGGAGCATGACAAAAATAGAATCGGCTAAATTAAAAGAATTCTCTTCAAAAGTCATTTTTCCTGCATTCACTTTGGCAAGGTCGAGGATATCGTTTATTAAAACAATCAAAGCATCCCCTGATACTTTAATGGCATGGATGTATTCTTTTTGTAAGTCATTTAAGGGTGTTTTCCATAAGACATTCGTAAACCCAATAATAGCGTTCATGGGCGTACGGATTTCGTGGCTCATGTTGGACAAAAATTGTTGCTTGGCTTTTACGGCATCTTCAGCTTTTTCAAGTTGTATTTCTAAGACTTTATTTTCTTTCACTTGCAGCTCGATAGCTAAGCGTTTTATTTCGGTTATATCTGAAATAGTGAGAACAATTAACTCTTCGTTTTGATGGGTCTGAATAATACGATGGGCATTGAGCAACATTGTTTTATGCCCTATAAAAGGAAAATGGTGTTCCACTTCAAAATCATAAAAAGTCGTATTTTGAGGAATTATGTCTTCAAGAAGTTCATGTAGAGCGGGAATATTCCATTGGTTATTGCCCAATTTGTACAAGGATTTACCTAAGCTATCTTCTTCGGTGACATGAAATATTTTACAAAAAGACTTGTTAACGGATTTAATGCGCATGTTTTTATCGAGAATGAGCATTGGCTCATGAACGGTGGCAAGTATGGCTTCGTTGTAATTATGCAATTCTTCAACTTCTTGAATACGAGCAAGTAGCTCATGATTGCTCGTGGTCAGCTCTTCGTTGGTAGATTCAATTTCTTCTTTTGAGGTTTCCAATTCTTCATTTAAGCTCTGCAATTCTTCATTGCTCGACACGACTTCTTCATTGGCGCTTTGCAACTCTTCGTTAGCCAGTTCTTGGTCTCGCGTAATGTCTCCCATGTCGGAACGCGCCGCCGCCAGTTCTTCTTCCAATTTTTTTATTCTGCGGTCTTTTACAATCGAAGTGCTTTTACCGCCTTTAGTGGTGTTTTCAATAGTTTCCTTCTCATGTCCTGTAAAAACAACAACGAGTAAGGGTTCTTCTCCTTCCATTTTAAGGGGCATAACTTCTATATTCACAATTTGTGCGGTGTTCGCAATTTTATCATGATTTATTTCAATACCCGTTTTGCGAACCGTTTGTTTTGTTTTAAAGGCATGATGAATGGCATTTCGCAATTCAAATGTCATTTCAATATGCGCCATTTTTAAAATATTAAAACTGGCTTTACCCGAAGCATGTTGAAGATACAACGACGTAGGTCCTCTAAATTGGAGAATATCTAAATCTTGATTTATTATCACACTCGCAGGCATATAATGTGCGAGCATTACAGCATCAAAAGCACTATTAAGGTTACCGTGAGGTGTAAGAGGTGTTTTTTTAATCATAGTTGTTGTAAAATCTTTATTGTTCAAAGTGGTGTATGGGACAAGAGGCGTAATATCTGGAATTCTGTGAGTACCTGAATTTTTTTTACGCACATATATTTTATATTTTTTATTAAGCATCGTAAAAAGCGGCGTAGAAGCCCCAACCGTTTCAGATTTGCCGAGCATCAAGCAGCCCCCTTCATTGAGCGCATAGTGAAAAGTAGTCATTACTTTTTTTTGCGCAAATGTATCCAAATAGATAAGCAAATTGCGACAACTGACAAAATCAATACGGGAAAAAGGCGGGTCGTTCAAAATATTGTGCTGCGCAAACACACACACATCCCTTAGAGACTTAGAGATGCGGTACTTATCTTTAATTTTTGTAAAAAAATGCTCTAATTGTTTTTGGGGCACATTTTTGAGTTGGTTTACAGAATATTCACCCATACGCGCTTTATGGATTGCCTCTACGCTAAGGTCGGAGGCGAATATTTGAAAAGGAATTTTATCTGTTTTATCTTCTTGGAGGTCAAACAACAACATAGCAATGGAATACACTTCTTCGCCCGTAGCACAAGCCGCTACCCAAATACGCAACGTTTCGCCCGAGGCTTTGCTTAGGAGTATTTGAGGCAGAATAGTGGTTTTTAAAAGCTGGAAAGCATCCGTATCTCTATAAAAATCGGTAACATTAATGAGTAGATCTTGGTACAGCAAATCTACTTCATCGGCTTTATGTTCCATTAATACAACATAATTCTCTATCGTTTTTATTTTCAGTATCAGCATCCTGCGAAGCAGGCGCCGCTTGATAGTGTTCATTTTATAATGACTGAAATCAACGTTTTTAGTTTTATAAAGCAGTTGAAGAATATTTTTCAAGCTGGGGTCGCTGTTGTCAATATCATCTTCGGGTGCAGGTTTTATGGCATTTCTTTTTACCAAAGGATGCTTACTCAGCAGGGTTAACTCTTGAGCAATTTCTTTAGGCGATAAAATAAAATCAACGACGCCTTCGGCAATAGCCGATTTTGGCATACTGCTAAATTTAGCGGAATCATCCTGCGCAAACGTAATGCCGCCCGCCAGTTTTATTTCTTTCAAACCCCGAGTGCCATCATTGGCACTGCCTGATAGCACAATACCAATCACATTTTCCTTATGCGTTTCCGCTAAAGAAGAGAACAGAACATCTATGGATAGGTTAGTTGATTTATTTTTTGAACGCGGCAATAATTGTATATGCCCGTCTATCACCTCAATTTCTTTGTTATAGGGTATGACATACACATTATTGGGAACCATCTTTTCCATATCATCTATGTCCTGTACCGTCATTTTAGTTGCTTTTGATAAAAGCGGCGTCAGCATGCTTTTATGGTCGGGGCTGAGATGTTGCACATAAATAAAAGCCATGCCTGTGGTAGGCGAAAGATTTTGTAAAAGCTGCGTTATGGCTTCCAAGCCACCTGCCGAAGCGCCAATAGCCACCACCGTAAAGGGATGAACTTCTTCAGGAATTTTAACAAGGGGCTGTGTTTGGCTCTGCGCTTTTAGGATTTTTGGCTGTTTCTGCCCCTCCGTTAAGGATTCAGGCAGCCTTTCTTTTTCAGAAAGCAGCTCTTTTTTATTTTTTATGTGCGGTGCTTTCATTTTAATAGGTGTATAATTTTACAAACAGTTTTCTTAGTGAAGTTGTTCTACCCTTGTTTCGATGAAACCGCTTTAACTGCAATTAACAACAAAGCTAATCTTATTATTGAAGAATTGTTTTTATCATTTTATTTAAGGGCATTCTTTAAAAAACATCCGAAACAAGGGTGCATTTCACCCCCCTCAGTAAAAACGACTTAGTGTCTATTTCGCAATGCCATAAAGCTAAGGAATCACAAGCTGCCCCCCCGACCCCCAGAGGGGGAGAACATCCGATGTCATTTAGCGTTTTGTACTCTTTTTTAGAAAAAGTACCGAATTATGATTAACTTCGGATGTACTCCCCTTTGGGGTCGGGGGTCGCACAGCTTTTTCGAGTGCTAAAA
>JAYUQN010000433.1:0-4193 GCA_043756725.1 Saprospiraceae bacterium | reverse complement strand
ATCTCTTGGGCAGAAGCGTTTCAAAGACCCCCCTCAGTATTTCGACGGGTAAAAACGCTGTTTCTATTGATACACACTTATTACAAGCGGGTACTTATTTGATTAAAATTTCAGTGAGCAATAATACTTTGACGAGTAAGGTTGTGAAGTTTTGATATATATAATGTGTGAAATAAAAAAAGCGTTCTTGATATTCAAGAGCGCTTTTTTTTATCTGATAAAATACTGTCCGAAGGGATTCCTATGGAGAGGGGGTATGCCTATAAAATCTCAGCATACCAATTGTCTAACTCTTTAGTATGGCTGTTAAAATTAATACCAATACCGATTTTGACACGGCTATCGGCAGTGTATGGCGAGGCATATTTTTTAGTAATAATTTGATTGAAAGCAGTGACAGCATCACTATTTAATTTAAACTCAAGAAAGTAAATATGGGAAGGTGTTTCGACAATAGAATCTGCCCGTCCTTTTGTCGTGTGAACTTCACTTTGCATATACAAACCCAAGCATTTGAACAAAATATGAATCAAACCATGATAAAAACCTTCGACTTGCTGTTGAGTCTGGTGGGTATAGACATCAAAAGCTAAACCGCCAAACAGAGAAACAAGTATTGCTTGCGCTTGTTCCAAATCATTGTGCAAAAAGGCTTTTTTCAAATGTTTAACCGTTACGCCACCACCGCCTACAGTGTGTCCCATATCGTCCATCAGCAAAGTGTACATCGCTTCCTTGACTTCTTGATTTGGATAGGACAACACTAAATCACCGTGTATTGATTTTTCTTTAATCGTCAAATAACCTGTTTGAAAGAGCAAAGACGTTAATTCGATATTATCCAAACTGTACTGATTCAAAAAATTGATAGTCGTTTCAATATTTTCCGCTTGAAAAAAGGTTTGTTCTAACATTTTTTTGACAACAAAAGTCGGTGTCCCAGTTTGAAACCAAAAACTTTGAAAATCTTGATTCGCAAAAAAAGATAAAATTCCCGATGGATTATATACCCAATTTTTACCGTCCCAACTATAGCCATTGTACCATAACCGAATTTCGTCTAACAACTGTTGACGAGTATAATGCCTAAAAATGGTTAGGCTTTCATCTATATAATCCGAAAAATAATGTTCTAATTCTTGTTGCGTGTAGCCCAACATAGTTGAATAATGAGGATTGATGGTTAAATCCGTCAAATTATTGAGTTTTGAAAAAAGAGAAACATGGGTAAATTTAGAAACCCCTGTTATAAACAACAAACGAATATTAGAAGTGACCCCTTTTAAGCCACTGTAAAATAGCCCTAAAACCTCTAAATTGTCTTTGGCTTCTTGAATTTTATGAAATTCTAAGTAATCTATTATCGGTTTGTCGTATTCATCTATCAGGACAACGACTTTGCCATATTGTTTATACAGGTGTTTAATTAAACGCGTAAACAAAAGGCTAATATCCATAATACCTTTGGAGTCGAAGCCATATTCTTCGTATTTTTCAATCAAAAAAAAGCGAATACCCGCATCTAAACCCAAAGTATGGTAAGGAATATCCAAAAAAGAGATATGTATAATAGGGCTTTTTTGAGTCCAATCCCATTTATCAACTATCCAAGTGTCTTCAAATAGGTCTTTGCTGCCCAAAAATAGTTCCTCCATAGTAGAGAGCAACAAGGATTTGCCAAAACGCCGTGGACGTGACAGAAAATACATTTTCCCTTGCGTACATAAGTTATAAATATGTTGTGTTTTATCAACATAAATACAATTGTCTTGGCGCAAATCGCGGAAAGACTGGCGGCTAAGTGGTAATATTTTCCTTTTCATGCTACAAATATACGGCTTTTTGACAAAATTTAAGGTTGGGAAAAGCCTTTTTATATTAGAACTGATAGTTTTCAAATAGCCAGTGAAAAAACAACTCGCGTCCCTTGTGACGAAGTTTCAATAGAGCTTTCTTTTAATATTTTAAGCCCTATAAATCCGACTAATCAAATTATCAATGATATAAGATTTGGTGCGGGAATAAAACACATCTACTCTTTCAAGATAAGCATGATAGCGATATGTCAATATCATGTCAAAAATAAGTGCAACAAGTGTTGTATCAAAAGCGACATACATGTGCTTTGTAATAGCTTTCATCCCTTCATCTGTTTTGGCTAAGTGGCCCAACCCAATTGCCATAGATAATCCCATGATGGTGCCGATAAAGCCCAGCGTGGCAATGGCTTGAATAGCGTAGCGCACCATTTCCAATTGCCCTTCAGCTTCTTGTTTGCTGTTGTCAATTTGAGAGTCCACCACTTGGAGGGTTTCGCCGATGGACTGGTCGTTTCGGTATTGTGTACAAGCCTTTTTGATGAAAGCAGCAATAAGGTAATTCATGCCGCGTTGTTCAAGGTTCAACACATTGAGTTTTATTTTAGCCACTTCATCGGGTGTTAACACCAATTGGTCTTGAGTGGGCAATAGATTTAAGCCAAATCCTTCATCTTGTTTCGTGATTTGGTATTCTTTATCCCTAATATCAAGTATCCCGTAGATGAAAACGGCAAAAGTAATTATCTGAATGTAGCCGCCAAATGTGCCGCCAAATAATTCAAAAATACGTTTTATGCCACTACCATCAGGTGAAAAATTGGCTAAAAGCATAAGGATAAACCACAATATAAGAGCAGCCCCAAAGCTAATAGCGGCGTTGTAAAGTTTCTGATTCATGTTTTTTAAATGATAAGTGATGAATGATAAATGATGAATGATGAATTCATCATTGAATACTGATACTGCCATCTTCTTTTAAAACCACCGTAGCCAACAGTTTTTTATCGCCTTTACTGAGGGGTATAGTGCCTGAAAATTCTTTGCCTTCTTCTTTACCTTGTTCGTTTCGGGTATAAACCAAGCCCGCAATACTCATACTTTGCTTGGGCTGTTGCGGATTGGCTTCTTTAAATTGGGCGTAAATTTTATATTCACCCGCTATGATTTTATTAAATTGTCGTACCGCCTCTTGATTGGTTCTAAAATCATTGCCAAATAATTTTGTCTTTGACCTGCCCGAATCCCAATCGCCAATTTGACTATTGCGCCGCTTAGAAGAAGCACCCGACACAAATTGATTGCCTTTATAGACAAACAAATCCACGTTATCCATTTCACTGCCCCACGAAATTTCAAAAGCCGCTTTACAGGATATGGAAGGTTTTACACCTCTATATGTCGTAGAATTGTTTGAGCTACTGCTACTATTACTACTACTCGAAGGTGTTGTTGAAGGCGGTTTGGGTGTCAAAATTGTGGGTGATACTGAGGGGGTCGTTGCAGCTACAGCTATGGGTGCAGCAGGTGTTTTAACATCAGCAGGACAAGGTGGCGGACAAGTGGGGCAAGCACGATTTGGCGGACAAGTGGGGCAATCGGGACATTCTTTCATTTGTTCCAAAATGCCATAATCTGAAATAATAACCAACAAAGTATCGCCTACTTTTTTTTTAGCCAAACTATCCACAATGCTGCCCCACACTTGCCGATGCAAAGTATCAAATCGCAAAGCGGCTTGTACTGTATTAACCGAAGCCGAAGCCCCGCCTCCTTTTGGCACGATGATAAATAGAAATATCACGGCTTTTAATGCGGCTGATAACAAATTGAGAAACGAAATACTGTTAAAAGCCTGAACTTCACGTCTCGCCATTTCTTTTAAGTTTTGACTGTTGAGTGTTGGGTTTTAAGTTTTATCAACTCAAAACCCAACCTCAAGCTATTTATTAAATTTTCTTTGACAATTTTTTATTATGTAATTGAGGTGCCATAAATGCGGCATTTTAGAATACTCTTTTGGGGGTGACAAATCCAAAATTTGAAAGCCGAAATGGCATATTATTACCCTCGTCCCCATTACTTTGGTCCCGATTATTTCGAGAAGTATTTTTGGTATTTTCAATAGGTTTAGCAATTTCACCGAGCAAACTATGCCTAAAATCTTTAGAAAAACGGGCTATTGGGATATGACACTGTACACACTTGTCACCCATGCCACTAAGTTTGCCACAATTCCAGCAGGTTTCAGCATTCTGTTCTTCGTTTGTTGGAACGGTTGCTATATCTTCGTGGTTTGTAAAATTACCACGCATATTACATTGATGACAAGTCCTTGTGCCATCGGGGTTTATCGTATTACAGTTGTTGCAGATA
>JAYUQN010000432.1:0-4194 GCA_043756725.1 Saprospiraceae bacterium | reverse complement strand
AATCACATTCATATCATAGTTTATATAGAAGGTGGCTATCAATTAAGCGATGTGATGCGAGATTTTAAGAAGTTTACAGCCAATACGATATTGAAATCTATACAAAGCGACCCCGAAAGCCGTCGCGATTGGCTCATGTATCTGTTTAAATATTTTGCTAAAAAAGACGGTGCAGATAGAGAACATCAATTTTGGCAGTCCGACAATCACCCCATAGCTTTGTGGAGTCAAGATGTGATATGGCAGAAGTTGGACTACATTCACTTGAATCCTGTGCGGTCGGGGATGGTCACGAGACCACAAGATTATGTTTACAGCAGTGCGGGAGATTATTATGAGAATAGGAAAGGTTTATTGGATGTGGTTTTAGTAGAGCCGATTGGACTTGTAAAGCCTTTATACTGAGGGGCAAAATGAGATAGGACACGCAGGTCGGAGACCTGCAAAATAGCCGTTGCGGATTTTCAAATCCTCACGAGCCCTGCCGTTCATTTGTTAAGATTGTGGGTTATTTAAGGAAAACATAGTGCGAGCAGCATATTAACGTCATTTTTTTTCAAAAAAACCTCAACTTTATAAATGTACTTTTGTTAGATAAAAATAGAGACTTAATAAAGTAGTGAGTTCGCTAAATATCTTAAAAAATATACATTATTATAATATGTAACAAACATTTAAATAACCTAAACTTTTAGCAAATGAAAAAATCAAATATTTTTAATGCCTTTATTTTACTACTTCTGGCTTCAACTTTAAGCGCATGTGAAGCTATCGCAAGTATTTTTAAAGCGGGAATGGGCTTCGGTATTTTTATGGTTATCGCTGTTATTATTGTTATTATTTTTTTAATAATGCGATTGGGTAAGGGTAAAAATCCTTAACACGACTTAAGAGGAGATGTGGAATGGATTAATTTTATACTCGACGAATAATGATGCAAACACAATTTCAAATAGTCCGTTCAGACTTTTATAACAGCCATTTCGTTGCCTTCTATCCATTTACTGTCCCAAACGTTTTTTCAAAAAAGGATAACTCAACACCGAAAAAATTATTAGGCTTGCGCCGATGTAAAAATTGGTATTGAGTTGTTTATCTTCTTTCAAAATCAACCACGCCAAGATAATGCCATAAACAGGTTCGAGGTTTAGGGTCAAATTGGCTGTAAAAGCAGAAAGGTGGCGCAAGGCTCGGATACCCAAAATATAGCCCAAATTGGTGCAAACCAAAGCTAAAACGAGCAAATATAACCAATCCCAACCTGTCGGTAAAAATTTAGCTTGTTTATCCATTATCCAGTAAAAAGGCATAATTAGGCTCAACCAAAGCCAACCGCCACTTAAGTTGAGGAAGGTAATACTGAGGGGGTCGGGGTCTGTTTTATCAATCATTTTTTTATTTAAAATGGAAAATATGACCGCTAAAAAAGCAGATAATAAGCCTACCCACACACCCATAGTCATATTGGCAGGTAAGCCATTGACAACAAAAGCCATTGCAGGAATAATGACAATTCCCAAAGCTACCTCATACCATTTTATGGGCTTACTGGTCAACAAGGGTTCTAAAAGAGCAGATTGAAAAGACGTGGTAGCAAACATCACCAACGCTACCGATGCGTTGGCTAATTTGACAGAGCCAAAAAAAGCCAACCAATGGGTGGCTACTATAAAGCCGATACCTAAAAGTTTAAATTTGATAGGACGAGGAATTTTTTTCAACCGTGAAAAAATATTACCATACACCAATATAGCTGAACAGGTTATAAATAGGCGCCACCACACCATAACTACGGCAGATAAATCAATCAAATTGCCCAGTATAGCCGTGAAACCGTAGAGTAATACGGCAAAATGGAGTTCAAGGTAAGCCCGCTTCGTAGGATTCATTATTTCATTTTTTTCAAACAGATTCAAGTTTCAAATTTGGATATATTTCAATTAGGTGTATCTTTGCCCATATTTTTAACGATTTTAAAATTTTTCAACAAAAAAAATACCCGCATCTATGGCTCTTGAAGTAGGCAAAAAAGCACCTGAGTTCGCTCTATTCAGCGATGAAAAAAAAGAGGTGAAACTCAGCAATTATCTTGGTAAAAATGTCGTTTTAAACTTTTTTCCAGCAGCTTTCACGGGCGTTTGCACAGCTCAAATGTGTGATGCCCGTGACAATTTTCAAAAATATGAAAGCATGGATGCTCAAATATTGGGTATATCCATTGATACACCTTTCGCATTGGCAAAATTTAAGGCGGAAAATAATTTGAATTTTCCACTTTTATCGGATTTCAATAAAAAAACTATAAAAAAATATGGTTTGACCTTTGAAAAATTTCCTTTTAACATGTCCACCGTTGCTGCAAGATCTGTTGTTGTTTTAGATAAAAAAGGTGTGGTAAGATACATGGAAGTATTGGAAAATCCCGGCAATTCCCCTAACTTTGTGGCACTTCGTGAAGCAGTAGCTGCACTTAATTAGTTTTATTTTTTACTTGAAATTGAAACACAATGAATCCCTTTTACGACAACGTTGAAGTTGAAGAAGAAATAGACCTCGAAGAGGAACTGACCAGTATAGGCTACGATGCTTATCTTCTTGTTTACAACGATGATGTTAATAGCTTCGATTGGGTTATTGACAGTTTTGTTGATATATTGAGCCACTCGCCCGACCAAGCCGAGCAATGTGCTTTTATTATTCACTATAAAGGCAAGGCTACGGTGAAAACGGCTCCTTATTCTGTTTTGAAACCACAGCAAGAAGCGCTGTGTGATAGAGGGCTTTCAGCAGTAATTGAAGGAGGGGCTTCTGAAAATTCGTAATAGGAAGAAATCTTTTATATTACACAAGACTTTGCAGAGCTTATCTTCTGCAAAGTCTTTTTTACTTAAAAAATTAAGCAAAAATTTACCCTAAATCTTCTATCCAATACCCTATATAATGCCTGCAATGTGGCTTTCGCCAACTGATATCTATTTTCCAAACCCTGACTATTTCGATACGCCCGATATAGTGGCTGTGGGTGGTGATTTATCACCAGAGCGCTTGCTTTTGGCATATAGTCTTGGCATATTTCCGTGGTTTAATGAAGGGGAGCAAATACTGTGGTGGTCGCCTGACCCCCGCATGGTTTTGTTCCCAGATGAATTAATCATAGCGAAAAGCATGCGTCCCTATTTCAATCAAGCCAAATTTAAAGTCACCTATAATGCTGATTTTCAAGGTGTTATGAAATCTTGTATGAATCAAAAGAGGGATGGTCAAGAGGGCACTTGGATAAATAATGACATGGTTCAAGCCTATACCATTTTACACCAACAAGGTCATGCCCAATCGGTTGAAGTGTGGCAAGATGGCGAGATGGTAGGCGGTTTATATGGCATCGCTATTGGTAAAATATTTTATGGTGAAAGCATGTTTGCAAATGTACCCAATGCCTCCAAATTTGGTTTTATCAGTTTTGTAAAAAAATTGCGCAATAAGGGTTTTATGATGATAGATTGTCAACAAGAAACCCGCCATTTGGCGAGTTTGGGAGCAAAATTGATTTCACGAGAAGATTTTTATGCCGTTTTGAGGCAAAATACTGTCCGAAGGGACTCCTATGTCCAAAGGACTCCTTTCGGAGGAGAGGGGGGTGAAACATAGTGATTTGATGATTTGAAATCATAGTATCACTCATGCCTTATCTAAGATATAAATCCTTAATTATCATGTTATTAGATAATGAAATCAACCAATTGGTTTTGACAAAGCCTAAAAATAGCCGAAAGTTAGCAACTATGCCCAAAAGAGCGTAGATATATAGACGGCATGTGCGTAAAATATACATTACCCAATAAAAAAGCCATTTTGTCTTTGCAAAATGGCTTTTTGTTGGAAAATACTGAGGGGGGTCACACCAAATGAATTCATGGCTTGGTTGTCTGAAAGCAATGACTTTATCGAAACCGCATTAATCGAACTTATCAACAGTGGCAATAAAGATAATATTGCTTTTTCTAAAAACTACATTCACGACTTGGAGTCTATTTTGGGTAAAAAAGCTGTTATGAGTAAAGCGGCTTGATACTATTTGATACTTGTTTGTTTGCGTAAAAATAAAAAATCGCATGATTTGTTGGTTCTTAACAAATCATGCGATTTTTTATTTTGAAATAGTGAAAATTTTGAGGGATATTACCACACTATAAT
>JAYUQN010000431.1:0-12069 GCA_043756725.1 Saprospiraceae bacterium | reverse complement strand
AAAAGAATTACAATTAATCCTAATGTTTGTTTTGGAAAACCAACTATTCGCAATATGCGCTATCCAGTAGAAATGATACTGGATTTGCTTTCTGCGGGTATGACTACCAATGAACTTTTGGAAGATTATCCAGATTTGGAAAATGAAGATATTCAAGCTTGTTTAGCTTTTGCCTCACGTATAGTTAAAGTCAAAAGTATTCATAAAGTGTTAGCTGCCTGATGAAATTTCTTGTTGATGCTCAACTGCCCAAACCTTTAGCGATTTGGTTAAAAAATAAAGGATTTGATGCCATTCATACACTTGATTTGCCTCAACAAAACCTTACTGATGATATGGATATTATTAAATTATCTATGAAAAAACAATATATCATTATTTCCAAAGATAGTGATTTTTTTGATTATTACGTTTTAAAACAACAACCCTACAAGCTTATTTTTCTTACAACGGGTAATATTGTCAATAAAAAATTGCTTCAACTTTTTGAAAACAATTTTCAACAATTAGAACATCTTATTAAAAATAATCACGTTGTTGAAATGAGTAATTTCAATATTACTGTTCATTATTAGTTGTTCTTTTCATCAAAAAATAATAAACCCCAAACGCCACAACAAACCCTGTAAACCACGACAAGCTAAACAGAAAATCCAATGCAGGTATCCACTTCCCTATCATAGCCGTTAAAATGCCCAAAACCATAGCGATTAAAGCGCAGGGATTGAAACCTGAACGGTAGCTGTATTCGCCATCTGTTTCAAACAAAGCATTGATATTCAATGTTTTATGTCTGATGATGAAATAATCACACAATAAAATACCCAATATTGGACCCAATAAACCACTGACTAAAAGCAAGAGGTTTGAAATTTCATCCATCAACCACCATGGGCATATCACGATACCCATAATGCCCGCTATGACACCGCCCATTTTAAAACTAATCGCCTTAGGAAACATATTTGAAAAAGCATAAGCGGGAGCAATGACATTCGCCGCTATATTAGTGCTTAATGTGGCTATTATCATCGCTATTTGAGCTAAAATGACCACTATGGGGCTTTTGAATTTTGATACCAATGAAACGGGATCCCACGGCGCATCTTCCGCAATTAAAACATCTTTGAAAACAACAATGGCAGCGCAAGTGACGAAAATGCCTACAAAAGAGTAAAAAATCATGGTGCCGGGCAAGCCGATAAATTGCCCTTTGATTTGGTCGTCTTGGCTTTTGGCAAAGCGGGTTATATCTGAAATGGAAATACTCATAGTTGCCCAAAAGCCGACCATTGCGGTAAACCATAAAATATACGACCAGAGGTTTGTATTTGACCCTGATTTGGCAACTTGTGCTGTTATGATGGTTGACATAAGTTCGTATTTGCGGACTTGCACTTTTATCGGGCGCGTGCCATTTTCAATTTGGGCATAATCCACAGGCTCTTTTATGAGTTCCAGATTGTATTGATGTGGCATGTCCATTGCCGCTTCCCTTATACTCCACGGAATTTCACCCCAGCCCATTTCTTTCACATTGCCACCCAAAAGCGGAACCCACATATTGACAGAATGGGCTTTGGGGGCATTGTTGAAATCCCGTAGATAGTTGAAAGTCACATTTTTCGTTTCGGGATTAAAGACAACCGTTGGTTTTTCTAACTGTTTGCTTTGAGCTAAAACCGTTTTAAAACCCAAACCTTCCCGCCACGCCCAACCTATCAACAACAAACCAATGAGAATTAAAATGGGCGCAGACCAATCTTCTAACCATTTTATGGATTCTGTTCCTTTCCAAATAAAATAGATATTGATAAGCCAAAAGATGCCGAAACCTATAAACTTGCCAACGTCTAATCCGAGTGAAGGCGTTGCTCCCGTTGCCGCATTCCAAATAGAATAGAGAGCCAAACCGCCTATCCACGTCTGCACACCAAACCAACCACACGCCACAATTGCCCGCATAAAAGAAGGAATATGAATGCCCCGATGCCCAAAAGCCGCGCGTCCAACCACTGGAAACGGTATGCCATATTTCACTCCGGCATGACCATTCAAAACCATCGGAATGGTAATCACGGCATTCGCTAAACCAATGATTATCAAAGCCGCTTGCCATGATAAACCTGTTTTTATCATATACGAAGCGAGGATATACGTAGGGATGCAAACTGCCATGCCGACCCATAGGGCTGCTAAATTCCACTTGTTCCATGTGCGTTTAGGGAGGGGTATGGGTGCGAGGTCTTCGCTGTAGAGAGGGGATGATTTTAGGGTGTTGTCTAATTCAAGGTTTTCGTTTGGCATGGTGAAAGTATTTTTCAATTAATAAAATAATAAAATTATTCTTCAAGATTTGGTACATTAAGTTGAAGTTGTTTCATCACTTCGTCCAATGAAATATTGCGAATACGGGCTAAATCAATCAAATATTCAAGTCGTTTTACATTTTTAGCTTCCAGCTTATCAACAAGTTTTAAAAGTTCTTTATGTTCTTCGGCTGTAATAATTTCATAATTCATTTTGTCAGATAACAATCTAAACTGTTCTTGCAATTTAGTTGGAATAGCCTTATTGATTTTTAATAGCAACTCTCTTTCCGCTTCTGAAAAATTAGGATATTTTCGGCGAGCAATAAGGTGTCCGATTTTTTGCAGCAATTCTTGTAATTCTGCTGTTTCCCAAGTAGAAAGTTTTGTAACAATATCTTCGATATCTAAAGCTACTTGTTTTCTGAGGATAATTTTTTTATTGGTATTTGCCATTTGATTAAAATTTTATCTTAATGCGATTAAGCAATTCCTACGGGAAACCTATTATTTGCATTTTTACAAAGCTAAACAAAAAAGATAAATTTCATCTAAAAATTTGCATAATGTTATCCAATTAGATACCTTTATAGGATGAAATCATTACCACGTATCACTAAAATACTAAAAGTAGAACCCTTTAAAATCCAATTACTTTGGAACAATTCCGAAGTACGTGAAATTGATTTTACCACTTTGTTTGTGAAATGGCAACAAGACGGTAATACCGACTTGTTGCGTTTAAAAGATTTTAATGATTTTAAACAAGTTCGTCTTTCCGAACAACGCACACTTGAATGGGCAAATTTACCTGTTCAAGTCACTTTTAAAGGGCAAACGCAAACGTATCCGCTTGAATTAGACCCTGATGTATTATTTGAAAACAGCACATTAATTCGACAAGTTGAACGCATTTCTATTGGCTCTTTGCTTCGTAAAGCCCGATTAGATGCAGGGCTTTCACAAGAAGAAGTTGCTTCAAAATCTGGTACAACACGCCATTATATTTCCCGTATTGAAAATGAACAATCTGAAATACAGTTTGATACGTTTCAAAAAATAATCGAATTGGGTTTAGGACGCAAAGTAAAATTAGAAATTATTTGAAAACGGAATTATCTACTTTGTGGTACAGACGCACATTTAGGAAATTTTTAAAATTTCCTAAATGTTGATAATCAATAAGTTATAACTTCTTGTATCACAAAGTAGATAATTCCGTTTGAAAATACTGAG
Source organism: Saprospiraceae bacterium (assembly GCA_043756725.1). GTDB lineage: Bacteria > Bacteroidota > Bacteroidia > Chitinophagales > Saprospiraceae > JAAFJT01. The sequence goes on along the minus strand of JAYUQN010000431.1, from coordinate 8,524 downwards.
GGGGTAAATAATCATATCACCCGCTCAAACTCCAACACTTCCGCCCCTACTTTTGTCTGCCATTCGGATAAAATAAACTCCATTTGGCTGTCGTTTTTAGCGGCAACGGCTATTTGATATTGCCCTTGTTTCACTTTTTCTTCTAAATTTTTATCGTGTACTTCGTGCGGTGTACCTCGGCTGCATTGGCTACAAATTTGGCGTAATTGAGTTGTCCAATTTTCAAAACCTAAATCGTTTTTCTCGCAGATTTTTTCTAAAAGTTCGAGCTTTTTAATGCTTTCCAACTGCACCCAAATAGCGTAGGTATTATAATCCGACGCTTCATACAGTTCTAATTCGTCAAAAACAGGAACATCTTGACCTTGCACTTTTCTGAAACCATTGGGCGCACCATCGTTCAGCACAATGTCTCGAAAGCGTCTTTTACTGGCTTTAGTCGGGATATTGTCAATCACAATGCGAGCAGGGTCAATTCTATTGCCCCACACGACTTCTGAATTTTCACGCAAGCGGACAGGCGTTTGCCCACAGGCGAGACGCAACTCGCTACCAGCATCGCCTGCGGGTAGCTTTATGCCGAAACCCATCCATGCCAAACGCGCCATGCGCCAATTTTTCAAAGCGGTGGCGGCAATGCCCATATTCCACCAAGCGGGTTGGTCGGTATTGTCTAAAGTAGCGGCTTTCATATTTAAGTCTAAAGACAATTGCCATTCAGCTCTATATTTGTGAATAAGACCCAAATTGTAGTAAGGTACTGCCCATTGAGGGTCAATTTCAATAGCCCGATGATAGGCTTGAATGGCTTCTTCGACCTTGCCCTTGCGCTCCAACTCTTGGGCGAGGGCGTCTATTTTTTCGGCTTGTCGCCTGTTTGGATGTATCATTTTTAAAGCTCTTTAAGTTTTCTTTTTCTGATTTTCTTCTCTTCTTTAGGTAGGTCAAAATCTTTATCTAAATCATAGCGCACTAAAAAAGTCTTTACACTCATGCCTTCAACGAGTTCTAAATTTTCGATAACATCGGGATGTGTCACTTCTGTATCGGTAAAAACAAGGTAAAAACCACGTATCAAAGACAGTTTTTTCAAGTAATAAGCTAATTGAATTTTGCCTTCGTTAAACTGTGTGATATTGTGATACACTTTGGCTTCAACGACTTGCTCGTGTCCTTTCACATTAATGACTAAATCGGTACGCCCCAAACCTGCATGGGCTTCTAAATAACTTTTACCACCAATAACGCCTAAAAAAGCATTGATAAATGTCTCAAAACTATAGACTAAAGCCGCTTCTTTGATATTTACAAATTTGCCATTCTCATCTTGTTCTCTAAAATAACGGAAGCCTCGCCGATTGGCATAGACTTTATATTCTTCGATAATTTTTTCTAAATTTAAAACACCTGCGTCATCAAAATACTCTTTGACATTGATGTTTCTTTGAATACTGTCATTTTCACCATTTAAAGACGGATAGAAAGCGGCGTGAAGGCATTTTTGATATAAAGGCACTTCAAAAGTGATAAAATTGTCTTTATCATACGTAATTACACCATTAACATAAAGCTCTTTAATGTGTTCTTTATATATTTGAAAAGGTATTTTATTTTCTGTAAATAGAAGTTTTTGAACAAAGGCTCTGTGTTTTGTGGCTTTGTTGACAATATTGGACACATTTTTATCTAAATTTTGAGTCAAATACCAGTTTTCAACCACCAGATAATCTTCATAGTCAATTTTTGGTTTTTGCGGATTATTGTCCACCAATTTCCACGCAAAACCATTCACTAAGCCAGGCTGATTGGCTGTAATTTCCGCTATTTTTGCTTTCACTTTTGGGTCAAATAATTGCCCTGTTTCTTGCTCGTGTTGTCCTATTAATTCGTAGGTTTCCTCATTTGTAAAATAAGGTACATTCAAATTATCAGCAATATTAAAAGGACTGGCATTGTCTTGGACAACACCTACAATATTACTAACACCTACTAATATAACCGATTTCAAGCAGTGATCTTGACGAGAATGATAGGCATTACGGATTGCGTGGAGGACATCACCGAAAAATTCAGCATTAATTCCTTCTACTTCATCAATAATTAAAATACACTTTTCATTTTTGAAGCTTTCTATCTGCTCGAAAACGCCTGCAAGTGTTTCTGATTCAAAGGACATATTCCATTGTTCGGAAAGCGCATTTTTCAAGCGAATCAAAAAGTCTTCAAGGCTTGCTTGCTTAAAACTTTCAAAATTAACTTGTGCAACCTTATAGCCTTCAGCTTGAAGAGCAGTTGCTAAAAATCGAAAATAGGTACTTTTTCCTGTTTGACGAGGTGCCCATATTGTGAAATACCAGTCGTTATAAACCATTTTTTTACCCGTTTCCACTAAACCCAATCGAGGTAAAGTATAATGGTCTTTGGGAATATTGGGACCCGATGTATTAAAATATCTCATAAGTCATCCTTTTTTAACGAAGTTCTTTTTTGAACTTAGCGCAAAAATAACGTTTTCTATTCAAAAATATGGTGCGTTTCGCTCCATCAAGCCAGAGGCATGACTGAGGGGGGTGGTTTTCAAGGTTTTATTTCACCCAACATAAGCAGCATCTGCAATTTCTAAGGCTTGTGAAATAATCGCCAAGCCTTCATCTATCTGTTTCCTCGTAACACAAAGAGGAGGTGCTATGAATACATAATTCCATCGAACAAAAGTATACATGCCCAATTCTCGTATTTTTGCAGCCACTTTGTTCATCACCACCATTTCGTTGGGTTTGGCGTTGAAAGGAGCCATCGGTTCTTTAGTCTTCCTATTTTTCACAATTTCAAGACAGCCTAACAAACCTGTGTTGCGCCAATCGCCAATGCAAGGGTGTTTTTTCATCAATTGTGCCACTTGTTTATCTACGTATTTACCCATTTTCCCCGCGTTTTCAATTAAGTTTTCATCCTCATATATTTTCAACGTTTCTAAACCTGCTGCGCATGAAACGGGGTGTGCAGAGTACGTCAAGCCCAACATCAAAGGGCGGTCGTTGAAATGATTGGCTATTTTATCTGAAACAATTAAGGCTCCTAAAGGCAAATAGCCTGCGGTGATGCCTTTTGCCGTAGCAATCATATCGGGCACAACGTCAAAATTATCTACACCAAACCATTTACCTGTCCTGCCAAAGCCCGACATAACTTCATCGGCTATCAATAAAATGCCGTATTTGTCGCAAATTTGACGGATTTTGGGCAAATAATCAAGAGGATATTTGATGCAACCCGAAGAACCGCTTTCACCTTCCATCAAAATAGCGGCAACCGTTTCAGGTCCTTCAAATTGGATAATACGCTCCACGTGTTGCACACATTCCCGCTGACAGGAATCAGGTCCCGCTTGTCCAAACGGACAACGGTAGCAATACGGGTCTTCTACATGAACCACATTGGGCGCTTGTTGGCTGTCGCTCGCTATTTTTCGAGGGTCGCCACCTGCCGTCATGGCTCCGTAAGATGCGCCATGAAAAGCCCGATATTTAGCGATAATTTTATGCCGACCTGTATAAAGCCGAGCGAGTTTCATGGCATTTTCAATAGCCGTAGCGCCACAGACCGTGAAAAGCGTTTTGGTCAAATTCCCCGGCGTAATTTCTTCTAATTTTTTACCCAACTCACCCCGCACTTTCGTTACACAGCTTGGCGTAATATAACTTACCTCTTGCATTTGCTTCGCCACAGCCTTTGTAACACGTTGATTTCCATGCCCAATGTTGACATTCATCAAGCCCGACGAAAAATCAATATAGCGTTTTCCACCATAATCATAAAGGTAAACACCTTTGGCATTTTTAACGGCAATAGGGTTATTACCCGCTTGTTTTGACCATGAATAGAGGGTATAAGCGTTGTTATTGTGAACGATTTCATCTGTTTCAGTGGGAATTAAAACATCTTCTGTTAGCATAGTTGTATTTGGTTTTAAAATTTAAAAAACGTGGAAAAACTAATAACGATTGCTCAAAATCCTCATGATACATCTTGAAATAATCAATGGGAAGGTATTTGGAGAATGTTATAAGCATTCTATACGTCCAAAAATAGCAAAATTTGTGTATTTGCTTAGAAATATTTTTCTTTGAAGAAATAGTTGCGTAGGTTTCTGTTGGATGGGCTTCTATTTTGCTTTGAAATATGCCTTTTATCTTGAAAAGGCGTTATAACAAGGGCAGATTTACTAAATTTGAAAAATTTAGTAAATCTATACCCCCCTCAGTATTTCTACTAAAAAAGCCTTTGGTCAAATGTAAAACGGCTTTTTTAGTTAGAAATTTGCTTATCACAGAAAAACCCTCTTACTTTGTATAAAAAAGGTAAGAACTTAGCCGTATGACGGACTTCAGTCCGTCATACGGCTAAGTTCTTACAAAAAAAGAACAATATGATAGCATTTTCAAAACAAGCAAGAACTATTCGCTTACCAAAAGTATATACTTTTGAGGAATACTTGCGCCGTGAAGAAAAAGCCGTTGAAAAACATGAATTTTATAATGGGAAAATTATTAAAAGGCAAGGAAGAACAGCCGTCCAAAGCGAAATATCTGTAAATATTATGGCAACATTAAAGTTTGCAGTTCGACCATTGCCACGAAAGTTCAAAGTCTATACAAGTGATTTAAAAATCCGTATCGAACCTGTAGATATTGGCGTCTATCCTGATGCGTTGGTTATTTGTGAACAACCTGAATATTGGAATAATCGTCGCGATGTTATCGTAAATCCTCTTCTTATCGTTGAAGTTTTGTCACCGAGTACACAAGCTTATGACAAATTGGGTAAATTTGAACTCTATAAACTTTTACCTTCTTTTCAAGAATACGTTTTAGTGAATACAGATAAATATTCCGTTGAAACACGTTTTCAAGAAGAAACAGACCTTTGGCGTATAAAAACTGAAACCCATATCGAAAATTCCGTTATACTCCGTTCTCTTGGTATCTCTATTTCGATGGCAGATATTTATGAAAACATTGTTTTTCCTGTAAAAAAATGACAATATAAGACTGTCTATTTTTTCCAAATTTATCAAGCCGTTTCAATTATCACCAAACCCAACTCTTTAATACTAATTTCCCTCATCTCCACTTTTCGCACTTTACCCGTCACCGTCATCGGAAATGTCTCCGTAACTCGTATATACTGAGGGGTCTTAAAATGGGCGATTTGACCCTTACAAAACTGTTTTATGTCTTCTAAACTCAAAGTTTCACCTTCTTTAAAACGCACCCACGCCATGACCGCTTCACCAAATTTTATATCGGGTACGCCGATGACTTGCACGTCGCTGATGCTGGGGTGGGTGTATAAAAATTCTTCAATTTCTCTGGGATAAATGTTTTCACCGCCTCTGATAATCATGTCTTTTATGCGCCCCACTATTTTCACATAGCCTTCGTTGTCTATTGTGGCAAGGTCACCTGTGTGCATCCATCGGGCTTGATCAATGGCTTTTTGCGTGGCAGTTTCATTGCCCCAATAGCCTAACATAACACTATACCCTCTTGTGCACAATTCGCCTGAAACGCCAATGGGTACAGTCAACCCCGTTTCAGGGTCAATAATTTTTACCTCCAGATGGGGGTGAATTTGTCCAACGGTGCTGACTTGTTTTTCGAGCGGTGTGCCTATGCGTGTTTGGGTGCTAACGGGGCTGGTTTCTGTCATGCCATACGCAATTTCCATTTCTGAAATGTGCATGAGGCTTTGCACTTTTTTCATCACTTCAATCGGGCAAGGCGAACCTGCCATGATGCCTGTGCGCAAACTTGTGAGGTCGTATTTATCAAAATCGGGCAGGTCTAATTCGGCAATAAACATGGTTGGAACGCCGAAAAGCCCTGTTGCTTTTTCACGCTCTACGGCAGCCAAAGCGGTAGCAGGTTCAAAGCCTTCGCTGGCATAAATCATAGCTGCCCCATGCGTGATACATGCCAAATTGCCCATCACCATACCGAAACAATGATATAAAGGCACAGGAATGACCAAGCGATCGTGTTCGGTGAAATTCATCAATTCGCCTACAAAATAGCCGTTATTTAAGATATTATGGTGGCTCAACGTCGCGCCTTTTGGAAAACCTGTTGTGCCGCTTGTGTATTGGATATTGATAGGTTCATCAGCAGATAAACCTTTTTGACGGGTTTCTAAAACGTTTTGGGTACTTTTTTTACCTTGTTTTAAAAAATCATCCCAACGCCACATACCCAGTTTTTCATCTTCTGCTAAGCGAATAAGCGTACGCAATTGAGGTGCTTTTTCAGATATTAAATGCCCTTTTTCACTGTCCTGTAACTCAGGAGCGAGGGTGAAAAGCATTTCAGTGAAATTAGAGGTTTTGAATTGATCGGCAATCACCATTGTGCTACAACCTGATTGGTTGAGAACATATTCCAATTCATGCAAGCGGTAACTGGGGTTGATATTGACTAAAATTGCCCCAATTTTAGCAGTAGCAAACTGCGTTACCGTCCATTCATAGCGGTTGGGCGACCATATCCCTACCCTCTCACCTTTTTCAACACCGATGGCTAAAAAGGCTTTGGCGCAGGTGTCTACTACTTTTTTGAACTGTTTGTAGGTGAAACGAATGTTTTGATGATGCACAATGAGCGCATCGCTGTTCGGAAAACGCGCGACAGTTTCATCCAACATATCGCCGATGGTGATGCCCAATAAAGGTTTTGAGCTTGTGCCGCTGAGGTAACTGAGAGTATTTGACATGGTAGCTTCGGATTTATCCGAACCCGTAGCTTCGCATTTATGCGAACCCGTTTAAACGGATTTATCCGTTTGCAATAATAAATAGCACAAACGGCTAAAGCCGTTTAAACGGGTTCGGATAAATCCGAAGCTACGAGCATTTTATAAATTTCATTTAAAATAAGTTTTTCTGCATCCTTATGCGGCGTATGTCCGCAGTTCGGAACCATCAAGGCTTTGGCTTTTTTACCGATACCTCGTACAATCCTTTCCACTTGCTCAGCCGTGCCATATTCATCGTTTTCACCTTGAATAATGAGCGCAGGACATGTAATATCGTGTAAAAACGCTTCAATTGTCCAATGTTGAAACGGTTTTGACAACCATGTTTCAGACCAAGCGGTAAATAAATCAACCGTTTTTTCACCATGAAAGCGAGCCAAACGGTCTATCAAAAAGTCTTTACGGGACAAAGCTTGTTCTATACCGACTAAGGTTATATTTTCAACAAAAACATGAGCCGCTTCGGTTATCAAAGCCTTTGTCGGAAAACGAGAAGCATACAATAAAGCAATAGACCCGCCGTCACTATGCCCGAATAAAATAGGATTTTCGATGCCAAAATGCGCCAATACTGAGGGGGTCATTTCCCATGCTTCGTGGTGCAAATAATGAACGTCTCTCTTTATTATCATCGGGTCGGATAAACCATGCCCTAATCTATCGAAAGCGAAGGCATTAAATCCTGTTGTTTCAGCGACATGTTTTGGAAAATCCCGCCATTGGGCAACTGAGCCTAAGGCTTCGTGTAAAAATAGGATAGTTGGTTGATTTTTATCGTATTTTTCACTGTAAAATCTTGTGAAAATTTGGTGATTGTTAATCGAAATATAGGTGTCTGTCACTTTTTCAACAAGTCTTTTAGCGTTTGAACATTGACTTCTTCATCAAATAAAGCGCGGACAGGAATAATAAATCCTTCAATCACTCGACTTTCAATTGTATCATCAATCCGATGGGTTTTAGGTGTAAAATAGGTTTTATCGTTTTTATCTAACAAAAAATACTGGTCTATTAAACATTTTTTAGCGTCAATTATCCAATATTCTCTAATGCCGTGGGCAGCATAATCCTTTTTTTTAGTGGTTTTATCGGTAGTTGCTGTGCTATCTGATAAGATTTCAACTACAAAATCAGGAGCGGGAAACAACACTTGCCCTTTTGTGAAAGTTTCCGCCTTATTTTTTTCAAAAAAGACAATATCTGGCGCATAATCATTGCGAGTCAACTGGATCATGACTTGTTCAACACCTACACGTCCAATTTTTTTAAAACTTGCAAAAATGCTCAAAATACTCGCTAATAAGCCCGAAATTTCCCAATGCTCTTTTCTGACGGATGTTTGAATAACGACTTTCCCATTAATAAATTCAGCTTTTGTTTTTTCATCCATCCACTCATAAAACGCTTGACGGCGTTTGGCTTCCTCTGCTAAAGCCTGTTGTAATGCCTCTACTTGTTGTGGCGCATCTGGGCTTTTGAGTATAGTTCGAGCAGCGAGTGTAGATGTCATTCTGTTGAAATTTTTACAAAAATAACGTTTTTTGTGGAAAAAAAAAAGGTCTTTTTCTTGAAAATATGGTGCAAACGCTCCATCAAGCCAAAGGCATGACTGAGGGGGGTACTTTACCACTTTGTTGTTGCGAATAAATTCGCAACTACTATGACATCCAATTCGTCTTCGATTCAGGATTCCACTTAGTTGTTATTTTTTTCA
>JAYUQN010000430.1:0-12139 GCA_043756725.1 Saprospiraceae bacterium | reverse complement strand
GCAATGGCAGCGAAGGTTTTTTAAATCGCAGCAATGCCCGTTGGAGCTTTCAAACGCTGTGGCATTTAGGTTTGAATGACCGAAAAGGCTACGAAAGTTAGACAACTTTCGGCAGATATATTGGCAAAATGCAATGGTTATTGCCTTACGTTGGCTTTGATTATCATTTTAAAAAATACAATCCTACGGAAGATAAAAACATGTTCGGTAGTGAAGACACCAATATGTTTGGACAAAAAAGCAATAAAAACAACCGTAAAGCCGCCGTTTTGGGCTTCGCTTACACGTTACCGCTGTTTTTAGTTGCCGATGCGAGGGTTGACAGTGATGGTAAATTCCGTTTTCAATTGGGCAGAGAAGATATAGCTTTGACAAACCGCTTGCGTTTGAATTTTATGCTTAATACCGATAGAGAATACATGCTTGGAGGAAGGTATATTTTGACAAAATACCTCTCTTTGTCAAGTCATTACGACAGTGACATGGGGCTTGGTGGCGGCTTAACGATTATTTATTAACAACAACGACCCCCTCCCGACTGTTTCGGGATGTTCCATAAGTATTTTAAACAAAACACATTTATAAGCCTTTAGCTTATAAATGTGTTTTTGCAGTAATAAAAAAGAACATTTTAAAAATGGCAAACGAAAAATTTATTCCCGCATTAGGCTACGATTTTTTGACAGCTTATTACGATTTGACTATAAAACTAACCATGCCCGAAAAGAAATTTCGAGGTGTGTTAGTGAAAGAAGTCAATCCCCAAAATGGTGAAAAAATCTTAGAATTTGGCTTTGGAACAGGCTCAAATTTACTTTTGGTTAAAAAACAAAATCCAAATATTGATTTGGTCGGCTTGGATATTGACCCAAAAGTAAAAGAAATAGCCGCCTATAAATTGGCTAAAAACAACATTGATATACCGCTAAAATTATATGATGGGGCGGTATTTCCTTACGCCGATAATCAATTTGATAAAGTATATAGCTGTTTGGTTTTTCACCAATTAGATGCTGATAGCAAACTCAATTGTTTAAAAGAAATCAACCGCGTTTTAAAACCAAACGGCACTTTAATTATTGCGGATTGGGGCAAAGCGGCTAATTTTTTAATGCGTTTGACCTTTGGTTTAGTACAAATTTTAGACGGTTTTAAAACAACTAATGATAATGTAAAGGGGTTTATGCCCGATTTTATCACGCAAGCGGGGTTTCAAAATGTCAATATTAGCCAATCTATCAATACGGTTATTGGTACATTTTCTTATTTTACAGCAATTAAAAAATGAAATTCTTAAAATGGCTTTTCAAAAAAATATTTATCAAAAAGTGCTGTCAATAGCCTTTTTATTGGTGGCAATCAATCTGCAAGCTATGACAAATCATGTAACTAAAATTGAGGTTTTAGGCAAAAAACCAAAACAGATTTATGATTTTATGTTCACCTTAGATAAAGCAAAATACATTGCTTGGCATCCAACAGAGCATAAAGATTTCCGAATCGTCAAACAGACTAAGGACACAATAGGTAGCATCTTTTTTTTCAATGAAAAAATGGATAAACTAAAAGTGAAATACAATTGGGAAGTTATGGAATTGGTTGAAAATCATAAAATTGTGATGAAAGCACGCTATTTTATACCTCTTTACTTAACACTCACTTTTGATGAAACACCAAACGGCACACTTGTTACACACGAATTAGCCATTGGTTTTAAAAAGAAAATTACGGGTTTTTCAGATTGGTTTTTGCTAAATTTTATTTTTACTAAAAGCAAACAGCAATCGAATCACCGCCACGCTAACGAAGAATTTAAAAATTTAGAACACCTATTATGACAGCCAAAACGAAATACCTTATTTGCCGCACATGCCGTTATTTGGGTGTGTATAAAAAAGACATGAGCTGCAACTGCCAACGACAAGACATAGACAACAATTTTAATAGTAAAATATGGACAATTCAATATTAATTAGAGAATCAATTTGGAATCAATTCGGGGCAAGCCTTGATATGCTTGAAAACGCAATTGTTATGTGTCCAAATGAACATTGGGATACACAAATAAAATTTTGGTACACTTCCTACCATTGCATTTTTTGGACAGACTATTACTTAACAACTGACCCAAATAAATTTGCGCCACCGACACCTTTTACATTTTCGGAATTTGACCCAACAGGTAAAATGCCAGACAGAGCATATTCAAAAACAGAATTACTTACATACTTAGGACATTGCCGACAAAAAGCAAGTCAACTGATTGCAGGACTAACTATTGACAAGTTGAATGACCGTTGGATTAACGATTACAAAAACTATTCTTTACTTGAAATTTTGTTCTATAACATTAGACATATTCAACATCATTCGGCTCAATTAAACTTGTTACTTAGGCAGACAATTAACAATGCCCCGACTTGGGTAAGTCAGGCTAAAAAACTTGGTAACAGTTGAAAAACAATAACAAACCAACGATTTGACAAAAACTGGTATGCATCTAACACGAATTTTTCGTCAAGCGGAGGGGGTAAAATCCACAAACACTTGATTATCAACGAGATAGTTAAGCGTTTTTTTTGTTAAAATACTGAGGGGGACTAAAAACCCACAAACGCTTGATTATCAAATAGATAATCAAGCGTTTTTTCGTTAAAAAAGAGAAAAATACTGAGGGGTGTGTGAATATTGCAATTCTTCTCCATAATTGTGTAACACTTTAAAAGGGTAAATAACTCAATTTTGTCTGATGAAAATGTTTTCATAAATTTAAAAAAAATGAAAAATGAAAAATATTAAAATGTTCTTATTCTCTGTTACAGCCTTAATGTTCTTCACGCAATGCGACAATGCTGCACCTACCACGACTTTACAACAAGCCGATAAACGTGGAAAAACCATTTCCGCATTGATGAACAATGATACTTACATGAAAGAAGTCATGGATTCAATGAAGACAAAACATGGTGGTGCTATGTCTATGGATATGCCTATGAATGAAGACATGATGAACAAAATGATGGAAATGTGCAAAACAAATCCTGCAATGGGCAAAATGATGATGGACAAAATGATGGCGATGTGCGATGCGGACTCTTCGATGTGCAAAATGATGATGTCTTCTATGAAAGAACACCCAAATGTGATGAAGTCTGTGAAAGGGATGGACGACATGAAAGGCATGAAGATGGACAAAAAGAAGTAAAACAATGTATTCATTCACTTTTAAAATCAAAAATCATGATGTATGATGGTTATCACGTCGGCGGGATGCACCTTATTTGGTGGCTCATTTGGGTAATGTTTTTGTTGACAGTTTTTGTAAGTCCTTATGAAATTCCAGGTCAGCGAAGCAAAAGACAATCACCACTTGATATTTTACACAATCGTTTGGCTTCTGGTCAAATCACAAATGAAGAATATCAAGAGAAGAAAACAATGCTTGATCGTGATTTAGCTAAATAATCAAGCTGCAACAGTTCTAAAGAGAAGAAGATAAAGAGAGATTGTTGTTTGATATGTAGGGAATAGCCTCTCTTTTTATTTTCTTACAATATGTTGAACGATACTAAAAAAAGCCTTGAATAAATGATAAAACTCAAACCCTATTCAGCATCAATACTTGCACTTGGCGGATTTCTGCTTTTGGCAATGGGTGTTTATTTTATTTTTATTCGCCCGCCTTTATTGCCTGAAGACCTACGATATATGAAAATAACCTTGCCATTGGAGCAAGACAAAATGCAGGGTTTGCAGATGTGGCTCAAAAAAGTATTTTGGGTGATGGGCTGTTACATTTTTACAACGGGATTGTTGACAATTTTTATTGCCTTTACCTCTTTTCGTACACGTACACGCGGAGCTTATGGTATTGTTGCCCTTTCTGGCATCAGTTCAATAGGTGCTATGACAGTTGTAAACTTTATGATTGGTTCGGATTTCAAATGGATTTTGTTAATTTTTACGCTGCCGTGGGTAATGGCATTTATTCTTTACAGACTTCATAAATAAAAAATCAGCATGGAACATCAATTTCATTTCAAAATGCCAATAAATGTGGATACACTGAAAATACCAACGAATCAGGCTTTCTTCCCTATAACCCACTTCCATTATTTTCACAAGGATGCAAACATTAATTACCAGCTTAACCGACTCCTTATACCAGGGTTGGAAGATTTGTTTGCTGAGATTGGACGCAACGTTGAAAATTATGATGATTGGAAGAATCTGTTTTTTGCTAAAGCTGCGGCTTTTGAGAAAGAGGGCAATATGGATTGTGCAATGGAACTATACCGTGCTGCTGAATTTTTTAAGAACCCTGCCGACCCCAATAAGAAGGTGGTTTTTGAAAAGTATTTGCATTTTTTCTACCAATCGAAAGAAGGAAAAAATCTTGAACGGATTTCGGTGCCTTATGGGAATAATCATCTGCATGGTTTCAGGTTAACGCCAACCATACCCACTAAGGGCATCATCCTCATAACTTTCGGATTTGATTCTTATAGTGAAGAATTTTATTCACTTGGTGCGGCTATGTGTGAATATGGTTACGAAGTAATAATGTTTGATGGACCCGGTCAAGGCTCAACGCTGATGTTTGAGAAAGTACCCATGACATACGAATGGGAAAAGCCAGTTGCAGCCGTTCTGGATTATCTCGGGGCAGATAATGTTACATTGATAGGTATGAGTCTTGGCGGCTACCTTGCTATCAGGGCAGCATCTAAGGATAAACGTATAAAAAGAGTGATTGCTTATGATGTAATGCTTGATTTTTTCGCCTGTGTTACATCAAGAAGAGGTAAGGTTGTAGCGTATCTCATTAAAGGGCTTGTAAGCCTGAGATTGTCTTTTGTTCTTAATGCTTTTGCAAAGCTAATGATGAAAAGGGATATGTACTCACAGTGGGGTGTCACCCAGGGCATGTATGTTATGGGCTGCAAAACACCTTACGAATTCTTTTTGAAACTGAAAGAATACAACGGATACGCAGTTTCGGGTAATGTAACGGCGGATGTCTTAATCATGGCTGGAGCGGAGGATCATTTCGTACCATTAGAGCAATTTTTCGAACAATTAAAATTATTGACCGCTGCCATGTCTGTAACAGGACGAATCTTTACAAGAAAGGAACAGGCTCAATCGCATTGCCAAATTGGCAATCTTGGGTTGGCGGCAGTAAATATGCTCGGCTGGATTGAAGAACACTCATTGATACCCGAACTCGAAATAAATGCCAATGAAAATTCATTTTAGCATTATGAAGCTAATCCTTTATCGCCTTCACAAATGATGGCATTAGTAAAATAAATAAGTTATGATAACGGTTAAAAAAGAAGGCATCCTCTTACAGAAAACCACGCTCGGTTTTGAAAATGCAGGGGTTTTAAATCCTGCGGTGATAAGCGAGGGCGGTTTTACACACCTTTTTTACAGGGCAGTAAGTAAAGAAAATCGCTCAAGTATTGGTTATTGCAAATTGAAAAGTCCTTTTGTGATTGAAGAGCGTTATGAGCTTCCTGTGCTTTTTCCACAATTTGACTATGAATCGCACGGCGTAGAAGACCCCCGTATTACAAAGATTGAAGACCTTTTTTATCTCACCTACACGGCTTATGACGGCATAAATGCGGCGGGTGCATTAGCGGTATCAAAAGATTTAAAGCATTTCGATAAGAAGGGATTAATAGTTCCGCAGATTTCTTACGATGAGTTCAGTCGTTTATCCGCATGTAAATGTATCATTCATGCAAAATATCTTCGCTACAATGAACGAGAGCGTGCTCTTGAAAAAGACGGTAAAAAAGTATTGGTTTGGGATAAAAATGTCCTTTTTTTTCCAAGAAGAATAAACGGTAAATTGTACTTTTTGCACCGTATAAAACCCGATATTCAAATCGTTGCGGTCAATAATTTAGAGGAACTTAATACGGAATTTTGGCAACGTTATTTTCTTGATTTTAATGCCCACATAGTGCTTTCACCAAAATATGACCACGAAGTGAGTTATATAGGTGGCGGTTGTCCACCGATAGAAACAGAAAACGGCTGGTTATTGATTTATCATGCCGTTCATGATACCATAGAAGGGTATGTTTATTCAGCTTGTGCGGCATTGCTTGATTTGGAAAATCCACAAAAAGAAATTGCCCGACTATCCTACCCTTTGTTTAAGCCCGAACAAGCGTGGGAACTGAAAGGAGAAGTCAATAATGTGTGTTTTCCGACTGGCACTACCTTAGTTGAAGACACGCTGTACATTTACTATGGTGCAGCCGATGAACTTATTGCGTATGCCTCCGTGAGCCTTTCGGCATTGTTAAAAGAGTTAATGCTTAATGTAAAAGAAAAGGATAAAACAAGTTGTTGCGAAATACCTTAAATACTGAGGGGTATAAAAAATACAAATGCTTGACTGTCAACGAGATAGTCAAGCGTCTTTTCGTTGAAAAAGGCAAAAATACTGAGGGGGTAGTCCATGTGTGAATAATGCAATTCTTCTCCATAATTATGTAACGCTTCTCGTTATGAAACACACCACTTTTGCAAGGTTGTGAAAATCATTTCACGCTCAATTTTTGTTATAAAAATGAAAAACATTAAACCAATATGGTATCTCGTCATAGGCATTATCAGCATGACGGCAGTACACATGTCTTACAGCGTTGACATCATTGCATGGATTGCCTACGTGCCTTTTTTGCTTTATTTGAGCCTAACCGAAGGCTTAAAATCAAGGCTTTTGTTTGTATTAGCCCTTATTCTGGCGTGGTCTTTCGTAACGGCAAAGATTATTACACCGCCGATACCCTTCGTTATGGTTTTTCTGTATGCCATTCCTATCAGTTTATTTCATCTGCCCGCTTATTTGATTTGGGATAAATTCTCCAAAGGGATTCCTACGGAAAAACAACACAAAGGCTCATTCATTTTATTTCCCGCTATTTTGACCCTCATGGAGTGGATACAATACACTTTTACGCCCTTTGCAAGTTGGGGTGCAGCCGCTTATACGCAATTACATACCCTGCCCATTATGCAAACCGTTTCACTTTTCGGTATGGCAGGTTTGAGTTTTTTAATCTATTGGCTCAACATTGCCATAACTGAAATTCTACTGAATAAAAAACTGCATTATTTCAACCTTCAACTGCCTGTAACCGCACTTATTGTCCTTATTTTATTCGGAACAGTGCGTTTTTATACCAATACATCGAAGCCGATAACAACGATGACCGTTGCTGCCGTTGGTACAGATTCGGAGGTAAGTGGCTTGCCTTTGCCGTCAAAAGAACAGAACGACAGTGTTAAAACTGCCTTGTTTGAAAGAACAAAAATGGCAGCAAATCAGAACGCCCAATTCATTGTCTGGAACGAAGCGGCGGTTTTTATTTTACCCGAAGATGAAGCAAAATGGCAGACAGATTTATCGGCATTGGTCGCACCCCTTAAAATTTCATTGGTCGCTTCTTATGTTGTGCCTATTTCAATAGCACCACTTAAATATGAAAACAAATATTTATACATCAATTCAACGGGGGCTATTGAGTACACCTATCACAAACATCAACCTGTGCCAGGTGAACCTTCTGCAAAAGGCAAAGAACCGTTAAAAGTATTTGATATTGCAGGAACAAAGGTTTCGGGTGCTATTTGTTATGACTACGATTTCCCTTATTTGGCAAGAGAAATAGGGCAATTGAAGGCAGATATTGTGGCAATTCCTTCCTCCGATTGGCAGGGCATTGACCCGTTGCACAGTCAAATGGCGGCTTTTAGGGCTATTGAACAAGGACATTCTATTGTCCGTTCAACGCGATTTGGATTATCTGCCGCCATCACGCCTTACGGTGAAATGGTTGCCCGAATGAGTAGTTTTGATAAAAGTGATAAAATTATGATAGCCGAATTACCCGTAAAAGGCGTTACGACGGTTTATTCTGTCATTGGCGATGCGTTTATTTATCTGTGTATGGGTTTTGTTTTGGCGTTTTTTTCAATTAAGTTTTTCAAAAAAAGAGTAAAATACTGAGGGGTACAAAACCCACAAACGCTTGACTGTCAACGAGATAGTCAAGCGTTTTTTTTATTGAAATACTGAGGGGTATCAGATTTGGGTTTCTATTTCTACCTTTGTCAAAAAAAGTTTTTGATAGTTCAACATTCCTAAATTTATGACTTTCTATCTCGATAAAATAGACAACTTCATCGCACGATTAGACGCCGAAAGTTTAAAGGCTTTAAACAGTATTTCGTCGCTAAAAAGCGTCAAAAAAGGCGATTTTCTCTTACGCCAAGATGACGTATGCAAAAAAAGTCTTTGGATTGAAACAGGCATCGCAAGAAAATATTACCTCAATGACGGCAAAGAGATAACCACCGAAATTTATTTCGACAACGATATTGCCGTGTCTTTTGACAGTTATTGTTTGCAAAAACCAAGTAGAGAATTCATCCAAGCCTTGACTGATATGACGATTTCTCAAACCGATTTTACCGATTTTCAAACCGCTAAACAACAATTTCCGAAGTTGGTCACTTTGGATTTGTTGATGACGGAATACTACGCTATGTGGTTGGAAAACCGCTTATTTGAGTTCCACACAATGGATGCCACGCAACGCTACCTTAAATTGTGCAAAGACCATCCGCATTTTATCCAAAATATTCCACTCACCTTCATTGCTTCTTATTTGGGCATTTCTTTAGAAACGTTAAGTCGGATTAGAGCCAAAAAATAATGTTCCTATTTGATTATTTGACCTAAGTCAAATGGTGGTGAAAATTGCGCCCGCAACTTTGCCCCATTATTTAACAATCAAATATCTGTAATCATGAAATGGATGTATCTTATTGTTGCTCTGGTGTGCGAAAGTGTTGGTTTTGCCACGCTAAAATTCTCCGAAGGATTCACCAAAACATTGCCTACCGTAGCAACTATTGTGGTTGATTTAATTGCCTTACTGTTCTTCGTATTGGCACTAAAAAAATTTGAAACAAGTTTTGTTTACATGATTGCGGCGGGCGTTGGCACGGTGCTTATTGTTTTGACCAATTTTTTCGTCTTCAAACAAAGCCTCAATTGGATACAAATTATGTCCATTATTTTAATTATTATCGGCAGTGTTGGTCTCCAAAGTCAAGGCAATACGCATTAAAACTTAATGAAAATGAAACAAAGAATAATTGGTTTTGACTTGGCAAGAGCCTACGCCATTTTTGGTATGTTTATCGTAAATTTCAATACCGTTTTTGGTTCACTCACGGATAAAAGCATTTTAGGACAAATTTTGACCCTTTTTAGTGGCAATTCAAGTTCCACATTTGTCATTTTGGCGGGCATGGGCATTGCCTTAATGACGAATAGACAGACGTATAACGAAGTGGAAAAATCCGAATTAAAGACAGTTATCAGCCGCCGTTCTTGGTTTTTATTTGCCATCGGCTTACTCCTTTACGTGTGGTGGCCCGCCGATATTTTGCACTATTATGGGGGCTATATGCACTTGGCAATTTTGATTTTATTTATGCCTAAAAAATACTATTTGTGGGCAGCATTTGGTGCAATTCTCGTTTTTCACGCCTTATTATTGGTCATTCCTTACGAAACGGGATGGAATTTTACCACGTTGGAATACACCGATTTTTGGACAATCAATGGTTTTATCCGCAATACATTTTACAATGGTTGGAATGCTATTTTTCCGTGGTCGGCTTACTTCTTTGCGGGAATGTGGCTCGGCAGATTGGATTGGTCTGATGTGAAAACGCAGAAAAAAATGTTTTTCACGGGCTTGGGTTTGTATCTTTTCATTCAAATCCTTCAATTTTACGCCGTAAATGCCCAACTAAATAAAGACCTTTTAATGTACCTCACGGCTGATTATTTGCCGCCATTTTTACCGTTTATGTTAAGCACTTTTGGCTTTGCGCTCATCTTGATTGCGACGTTTATGTTCATTGGTGACAAAATTGTACACCATAAATACGCCGCCATTTTTACCGCCACAGGACAAATGACTTTGACGCATTACATCTCACATTTGACGATTGGTATGCTTATTTTTGCTTTTATGACGGGCAAAACTTACGCAGGACACGCTTCCGACAAAGCCGCCGCAAGTCCGATATTTATCCTACTTTTTGCAATTGCTTACTACGCTTTGAGTTGTGTTTTAAGTTATTATTGGGCAAAAAACTACAAAAATGGACCAATCGAGACATTGATGCGGAAGATTTCGGGGTGATGATTTCTACATTTTGACTTGGGAATGGTTGAAAATGGTTGAAATACGGAGGAGGTACAAAACCCACAAACGCTTGATTGTCAACGAGATAGTCAAGCGTTTTTCATTAAAAAAGAGCAAAAATACTGAGGGGTGTGAATAGTGCAATTCTTCTCCATAATTGTGTAACACTTTAAAAGGTTAAACCACGCAATTTTGTAGGATAAAAATGTTTTCATAAATCTAAAAAAAAGGGGAAAAGTCAAAATTCTCTTACAAATGTAAATTAAATAAAAATCATGAAAGTAATAAAATTAAAAACAAACATTCATTGCGGTGGCTGTATTGCATCAGTAACGCCCTTTTTAAATGGTAATTCAGACATTAAAAAATGGGACGTAGATATCAACAATCCTCAAAAAGTGCTTACTGTGCAAACAGAGCATTTGGAAGCAAATGATATAAAATCCATTGTTCAAAAAGCGGGTTTTAAAGCTGAAATATTACAGGAAATGTAGTAAGTGAATGATGAATTATAAATGATGAATGATGAATTTTAAGACATTGATATACAACGTTTTACAATTCAAAATGGCATACTTTATTTTATTCATTTACTAATCTTCTAAATATAAAATCATGAAAAATAAAAAAATAAAAGTAGCCGTCAACGGATACGGTGTCATTGGAAAACGGGTAGCTGATGCTGTTCAACTACAAGAAGACATGGAACTTGTGGGGGTTTGTGATGTCGTTTCTGATTGGCGCATAAAAATAGCCTTGGGAAAAAATTATCCTGTTTATGCTTTTGACAGCAATGCGCAACAGCAAATGATGGAAAATCACATCACGTTAGAGGGAACTTTAGCGGAACTCATAAAAAAGTCTGACATAATAGTGGATTGTACGCCTAAAAAAATTGCCGCACAAAACATTGAATTGTATAAAAAGGCAGGCTTGAAATTCATTGTTCAAGGGGGTGAAAAACATGAAACAACGGGACACTCATTTAGTGCAGAAAATAATTATGCAACGGCTTTGGGTCTTTCCTCAACAAGGGTTGTTTCATGCAATACAACGTCAATTGTTAGAACACTTACTGCCCTCAAACACGCGGGTTTATTGAAAAAAGCAAGAGGTACATTACTTCGCCGCGCCGTTGACCCGTGGGAAAGTCATCTTACTGGCATAATGAATACACTTGTGCCAGAAAAAGACATTCCGAGCCACCAAGGTCCCGATGCTCAAACCGTTGACCCTTCATTGGATGTGCTGACGGTTGCCGTAAAAGTGCCTGAAACATTAAGTCATTTGCACTATTGGAACGTGCAACTCACAAAAAAAGCAACGAAAGAAGAAGTTTTGGCAGCCTTTGCCACATCAAGCCGCACGGCATTTATTGATTACGCCAACGGGCTTACAGCAAACAACACGGTTAAGGAATTGATGCTTTCGCTCAATCGTCCTTACGGTGATATGTATGAGGTCGCTTTATGGCAGGATATGCTAACAGTGGTAGATGATGAATTATTTTATGCTTATTTGGTTGACAATCAAGCTATTGTGATTCCCGAAACCATAGATGCTATTCGGGCTTTGACGGGTCTTGAAACACAAGCGGAAAACTCAATAAGGAAGACAAATGAGAGTTTAGGAATTAAGCGGGGAAATTTTATTTAAAAAGTGTCTTCTTTAAACGCGCGGGTGGCATGGGTTTAATTCTCGGTCGAAAGGCTTTTCAACGCCCTTTTACTGAGGGGGTCAACATGTTGCACGCTATTCAAAATGTGTATTTGGATAAGGATATAACGATAGCGTAAAAAGGACTCAAAATGCCTTTTATACTGAGGGGGTATAAAAACCATAAACGCTTGATTATCAAATAGATAGTCAAGCGTTTTGGGAAATTG
>JAYUQN010000429.1:0-12166 GCA_043756725.1 Saprospiraceae bacterium | reverse complement strand
CGATCTTGCGAGCGGCTCGGCACCTGCGCGCAGTCAACTTTTTTGGTCTGGCTGGTCCGGCTTAGGGTTAGTCCGAATACGGATTGATCTGACCGTTGATATAAAATCTCAAACTACTTCGGAATGTACTCCCCTTTAGGGGCAGGGGGTCGCTCGGGCTTTTCTAAAGTGCCAAAGTAGAACTAATCCACCGTTCTAAAACTTCTTTACAACTTCTCATAAAATGCCAAACTCTCTTCTATCTGACTCGGCGTAGCCGTACAATTCACAACCACTTCTCCTATATTTTGTAAAAAGCTAAAATTGATAGTACCCGTTTCATTTTTCTTATCCTGTTTCATCAAGGAGATAAGATATTGAGAATGAAACTTTTGAATATTGTATTTTCCGTAATGTTTCACAATAAAATGACAAATCGCCGTCAAATCTTCATCGGGCATACCCCTCAGTATTTTACTCAAATAGGCTTCGCAAATCATGCCTATGGCAATAGCTTCACCGTGCGTTAAAGGTTCATGGGTATCTAAAGCGGCACTTTCAACGGCATGACCGATGGTATGCCCAAAGTTTAAAGCTTTGCGCAAACCTTTTTCAAAAGGGTCAATTTTGACGACTTTTTGCTTGATTTTTAAGGAAGGCACAAGGTATTTTGCCCATTGAACTTTATCTAAATCTTCAATTTTCAAAAGTTCCAGCCACCGTTTTTTATCCATAATCAAAGCGTGTTTGATGATTTCCGCAAAGCCGCTTAGGATTTCACGCTTGGGTACGGTTTTCAAAAACTCGGGTTGGATAAAAACGGCTTGGGGATTGGCAAACACGCCTATGGAATTTTTTACATTAAAAAAATCGATGCCCAATTTGCCGCCTATACTTGCATCCACTTGCGACAAAAGTGTGGTAGGCATTTGCACAAAATCTATTCCCCTCTTGAATGTCGAAGCACAAAAACCGCCCATATCGCCAATCACACCACCGCCCAAATTAATCAACAGCGATTTTCTATCCGCTTCTTGTTCAAAAAGGCATTGCCAAATAAATTGACACATCTCTAAGTTTTTATGGATTTCGCCAGCCCGAATACGGATATTATGTGATGTATGAATCGGAAATTGCTCAATATAGGGCAAAAAACAATGCTCTTCTACATTGTCGTCCAATAAGATAAAGATTTTAGAATAGTTTTTTTCTTCTAAAAAAGTGTGAAATGCCGTCCATACATCGCCTACGTAGATGTTGTAATCGGAAAGTTTTAACGTTTGCATACAATTTAATTGGTTGAAATTTTGGGCAAAGGTAAGAAACAGTTAAGAAAAAGTCCGTACTTTTACGCCTTAATCACAAACACCGATTTCAGACATGATGATAAGATTGCTTACATTTTTACTTATTTTATCGAACTACACTGTTTTAGCGCAAACTAAAAAGACAGTTGTTCCAGAAATTTCACACGACTTGACGGACGACTTTGCGCCCTCTACTCCTGTCAAGCGTGAAACCGTTAGTAGCCCTTTATCTATCCAACCCGTTGAAACTACTTTTTCAAGATACAAAAGGGTTTCACCCAAACAGGAATTGCGTGGAGTTTGGGTTTCAACGGTGCACCGCGTAGATTTTCCGAACCAAGCCACGACCAATCCTGTGCTATTAAAAACGGAGTGGTTAAAATTGTTGAAATTTTATAAGTCCTTGAATCTCAATGCCGTTATTGTGCAAGTGCGCCCTACGGCAGATGCTATTTATCCTTCTAAAATCGTCCCTTATTCCAAATGGCTTACTGGAAAATCAGGAAAACCCCTGATCGGCAATTTTGATTTATTGAAATACATGATTGAAACTGCTCATACTGAGGGGATGGAATTTCACGCTTGGATTAATCCCTATCGTGTTTTTACAGACAGTGATACAACCGATTTGGCGCCCAATCATCTTTTCAAAACGCATCGAAATTGGATTTTGAAATATGGCAAAGAGTTCCATTTAGACCCGGGCATACCCGCCGTATGGCGCCACCTGACAGCCGTAACTGATGAGTTGGTTAAAAATTACGCCATAGATGCCATACATTTTGATGATTATTTTTACCCCTATCGGATAGCGGGTGAAGAGTTGCAAGATTCGGCTTCTTTTCTAAAATACGGTAATCGTTTCAGAAATATTGCAGATTGGCGAAGGGCTAATACGGATTCTATGATTTTCAATGTGCGTCAAGCCATCAAACGGCAAAAACCTTATGTACAATTGGGTGTTAGTCCTTTTGCGGTTTGGCGCAATCAAGCACCTAATATGCCTGTAAAATTCGGGGATACTGAGGGGTCTGCAACTAAAGCCTATCAAAGTGACTACGGCGATTTATATGCAGATATTATTCTCTGGTTGAAAAATGGATGGTTGGATTATGTTGCCCCTGAAGTTTATTTTCATATTGGACATCCGCTTGTGGATTATGAAACGGTGGTGGACTGGTGGTTAAAAAACAGTTATGACACACCTGTTTATATTTCTCATGGCGTTTATAAAGTCAATAACCAAGAAAAATATCCTGAATGGCGCGACCCAAATCAAATCCCACGTCAATTAGACATAGCCCGCTCAAAGCTTGATGTAAAAGGTTTGGTGTTTTTCAGTTCAAGATGGCTGTTAGAAAATCAATTGGGCGTGACAGACGCATTAAGAGATTTGTTTTTTTACCAAAAGGCAGATTTACCTGTGATAGGAAAGTGAAGAGTGAAAAATTAAGTCACCCCTAATTTTTCACTCTTCACTTTTCACTCTTAATTACGGTCTTGCTTATCGTGTTTTTGCTTTGCGATACGCTTGCTTGCACGGTCTTGTTTGCGGTCGAGTTTAGCGCGCTCTGCTTCTGTTACATCGCCATCGGCTTTGGCTTTGGCTTCTGTCTTTTTGATGTGGCGTTGTTGTTTTGCCAATCTTTTAGCTTCGGGTTTGGTCAATTCTCCAGTTTTCACACCTTCTTTAATGCGGTCTTTTTGATTGTGCTCACGTGCATCTACCACAGGCGTATTTTGAGCATGGATAGACAGAGCAAATCCCAAGACGAATAAGGCTGAAATGAATATTTTTTTCATTTTTTTAGATTTTAACTTGATTAAAAAAAATTGGGTTTTAATTTCAAATATAAACAATAGACTGTGGGGGCAGACAAACGTTTAATGGACTATTGCTTTTTAAGAAAATTTTAACAAATCGATTATATAAATGAAACGGGGTAAAATCCCGAAAAGCGGAGACGTTGCAGTGCAACGTCTCTACGTCACATCACATTTTGAGGTGTTTTGCCTATGTAGAGACGTTGCACTGCAACGTCTTTGCACTGCAACGTCTTTGCACTGCAACGTCTTTGCATCATTTTTTTTGCTAAATTATCGAGATTTTACCCCGTTTCATGTATAGTTTTAAAATGATCAGAGGACAGTTATGGTTCGTTAAATTTACAACAATTTAATTACACAATCAGACATAAAAAAAACGGGCTGTTTATACAGCCCGCCACAACAAATTATAATCCCATGAACATATATCTTATACATCGAAGATGAATATTTTAAGCTTTAAATGGTTTTCTCATTTGGTTTTCCTACGGTTTGTTTTAGTTAATGATAGTTTGTAATATATAAACGCTTTTAACCTTCAATTATTATGTGTTTCAAGAATAAAACTCAGTCTGCTTCAAATCATACACGCTTTAATTTTCAATAATCGCAAATGGTAAGCCGTAACTCTTTTGGTTAATTATTTTCACGGCTGTTTCATTTTTTAAGAAACAGATCCATAGTGTCTGTATAGTTTTCTCTTAGCGTTTTTTCTCACAGAGAAACTATTGTTTGTTTTGTCCTCTTATCTTTATTAGATGAACTACGGCTTACCTGCGACAGCAAAATTATAATCCCATGAACATATCCTTGAACACAGTACAAAGATGGGGATACCCTTTCGCTTATGCAAAGACATTTTTAGGGCATTGTGGCAATTTTATTTTTAGTATGTGTTATTTTTATTTTTGTAAATAATTGAATATGAATTAATTATATTTATTTAATTAAATTTTTTGTGAATAAATGTAATATTTACTTGGTTTATTTTAAGTAAAAAAAAAGAAAAAATATATTTATTTATTTTAAAATTAACTTTTTTACGGTATGAAATGGTGAGAAAGCGGTCAAAAGACTATTAACAAGTCATTAACATTTAAAAAATACCTGCCCTTAAATTTGATTTTTAAAATCCAAAAATTACTATCTTCACGTCTTTACTTAAAAAATGTGGTTCAATCATGGCTCAAAATACGGCTCTCAAACCTCTTGATATTGCCTTAATAGGCTCTGGCATCATGAGCGCAACGCTCGGTGTTTTATTAAACAAATTGCAACCCGATTGGCATATCGCTGTGTTTGAACGCTTAGATGCTGTGGCTCTTGAAAGCTCTGCTGCTTGGAATAACGCAGGCACAGGGCATGCCGCTTTTTGCGAACTCAACTATACCCATGAGCGCGAAGATGGTTCTATTGACTGTACAAAAGCTTTTAAAATAGATGAACAATTTGAAGTTTCTAAGCAGTTTTGGGCTTATTTGGTGGAAAATAAAATCATTGATAATCCTTCAAATTTTATCAATAATATTCCTCATATCAGCTTTGTAGAAGGCG
Source organism: Saprospiraceae bacterium (assembly GCA_043756725.1). Lineage (GTDB taxonomy): Bacteria > Bacteroidota > Bacteroidia > Chitinophagales > Saprospiraceae > JAAFJT01. The sequence continues at coordinate 7,499 of JAYUQN010000429.1, read as the reverse complement.
AAGAGGATATTCGTTTTTTGAAAAAACGCTATGACACTTTGACTCAAAATCACCTTTTTCAAGGCATGCAATACAGCGAAGACCCCGCCGTATTGCGCCAATGGATACCTTTGATGATAGAAAACAGAGACCCCACCGATAAAGTAGCCGCTACAAAAATGGATTTGGGAACAGATGTCAATTTTGGCGCACTCGCACGCGCTTTGTTTCAATATTTGGATAATCAAGCCCATACAACTATTTATTTAGGGCATGAAGTGAAGGATATAGAGCGTGACGAAGATACAAATCATTGGAATATTACGGTAGATGATGTGGATAACGATGAAAAACGCACCGTTCAAGCGCGTTTTGTTTTTATTGGGGCAGGCGGTGGTGCTTTATATTTGCTTGAAAAATCGGATATTCCAGAAGCCAGTGGCTACGGCGGCTTTCCTGTGAGTGGTCAATGGTTGCGCTGCAAAAACGACGCTATTATTGCTCAACACCATGCTAAAGTGTACGGTAAAGCGGCGGTTGGAACGCCTCCCATGTCGGTTCCACATTTAGATAGCCGCATGATAAATGGCAAACCCGAATTATTATTTGGTCCCTTTGCAGGTTTTTCAACCAAATTTTTGAAACATGGCTCTTATTTCGATTTGTTTAAATCGCTCGAATGGGATAATCTTATGCCTATGATACGCGCTGGCATTGACAATATTCCTTTGACGCAATATTTGATAGAGCAAGTGCGCCTAACGCCCGAAGAAAAATTAGAAGCCTTAAAAGAGTTTTTCCCTGCCGCTAAATTAGCGGATTGGACATTGGAAATAGCGGGTCAAAGGGTTCAAATTATCAAAAAACATCCTGAAAAAGGCGGTGTTTTGGAGTTTGGTACAGAGATAGTCCATTCGGCAGATGGCACAATTGCGGCTTTGTTGGGTGCATCGCCCGGAGCTTCTACGTCTGTTTCTGCTATGCTTGATGTGTTGAAAAAGTGTTTTTCCGATAAAATAAATAGCAACGCATGGCAAGTGCTGATTAAAGAAATGATACCCTCTTATGGTGAAAATTTGGCGAATGACGCAGAGCTTTGTGAGATGATTAGGGGGTGGACAACGCAGGTTTTGGAATTGATAGATTAGTCAGAGCATCAAAAAGTCATTACAATCTCATTTTTTTGCAGAGAAATTGCTAACATACTTTCCCATTCTTTAATGATTGTTTGAGTAAGTTTTAAAGCTAAAGGCGCAGGAATATCATCCGTTAGTGTCGTAAAAATGGTTGTTATGACCGTTTTAATAGACATATTAGGATTTTCATTGAATAACTTGTAGGCTTTTCTTTCTACTGCATGTGTTAGAGCCAGTTCATGTTTTTTAGGAAACATCTGGCTGGCTGGCGTTTTTTGGAAGTAACGAAGAGCCTCATGCAAGTGAGCAAGGGAAGGGTCTTGTAAACCCTCTTCAAACGTCATCGAGTTATTTTTTTTAGTTTCTTTCATTTTACAAATTTACGAATTAATTTGAAACTAGTATAAAAATTTTTGCCTGAATAATCTTCTTCTAATTTGTTAGAATAGATACCTATAATGTAGAAAATAAGGCTAATATCTTCGTAGTTTCTACGAAAAATATGGTTATATAACTTCCTTCTTTTTTCATCAACTGGTTCTATATTAATGTGTCTTTTTGGAAATTCAGCTGAAAATTCATAAACAGCTTTAGCGATAGTGTTAAAAAGTTTGACAATATCGTGATTATTGGATATAACAGAATCGTCAATTTCTCCTTTGTGAAAATCACCAAAAGCTAAATTCCAAATGTCGTCTTCAATAAGGGTGAAAATAATGGCTTTTTGTATTGTACCTTGTTTACCCTCGCTTTCAAAATAGTAATAAGTTTTATTTTGAAAAACAAGGTAGTCGTAAGAGTCTTTTATCATGGTATGTTTAATATAGGTTTGTTATTGTTTCAAAAATAATAAACGCCTAATTCTAATGTTTAGTTTTACCCCCCTCAGTAAAATCTCAAAAATCTAACTTAAAAAGATAATCAAACTGTTTTTCACTAATAGATTGAGGCGTCATTTTCAACAACATATTACGTAAACGGTAGCCCACTGCACCACCCAAATTAATAAACTGCCCTATCTGAAAAGACGTATTAGTTACAAAATCTGCTTTCGGTTTTCTTTTATTTTGAAACGCTGAAAAAGCGTTCGATACTGAGGGGGTATGTTTACTCAAGCATGCGGCTAAAAAATAAGCGTCTTCTATGGCTTGGCATGCGCCTTGTCCCAAATTGGGCATCGTGGCATGCGCGGCATCGCCTATTAGAACAATATTTCCTTTATGCCAATTGGGAATAGGTTTTATATCTAATAAATCGTTTTGCATAATGGCTTGATTTTCAGTCTTTTCAAGCACATTTTTAATGTCTGATTGAAATTCTGAAACAAGATTGAGCAAATAGGATTTCACTTCGTTTGAGTTTATTTTAGTGCCTTGTTGTGCCTTAGCTGTAATGTACCAATAGACTTCATTGTCACTGACTTGCGAATAAGAAGAGCGCAAACCGCCTTTAGTGCCCCATAATTCTGCCGCTTCTTTGGGGTGAGGAAGTGTCATTTCAGCAATACCGCGCCAACACGTTTGACCCGAATAACGCAAAGGAATTTCACCAAAAATATGCTTTCTAACAACAGAATGAATGCCATCCGCGCCTACTAAAATATCACAACTTGCCACTGTTTCATCGTCAAATTTCAGTTGAATACCCCCCTCCCGACTATTTCGTTCCCGATTGTTTCGGGAAGTATTTTCAATATTTTTAAGCCTTTTATAGGTTTCAACCGTATTGGGTTTTACATTTTCTAATAAAATGCTTTGCAATCTACCTCGATGAATGGCAATAGTCCCATTATCATATTTGGCAATGATTTTACTGAAATCTACTTTTGTTAAAACATTGCCCTTGTGGTCGCCCAAATAAGAGATTTTTAAGGCATTGCCTGCTGCTTTTATAGCCTCTGCAATACCTAACCGTTCAAAAATATTAAGGGCATTGGGTGCTACCCAAAGCCCTGCACCGACTTCCTGAATTTTAGGCGCGGCTTCATACACTTTTACGTCAAATCCTTTTTGTTGCAAGGCAATAGCGGTTGTTAATCCGCCTATACCGCCACCGATAATGGCTATTTTTTTCATGAAATTACGCCTTTTTCAAAAAACACGTTTTCAAAACGATAGCGGAACCGTCAATTTTATAATCTAAGCAAGATTTAGGGTAAGTTTTTTGAGAAGTTTTGATAAGATGTTGATTTTTTTGAAAAAAATCAACATCTTATCAAAACTTCTCAAAAAACTTACCCTAAATCTGCGCTGCCAACCAATCCCCCACTTCCGAAGTCGAATAAGCCTTACCATTGTCAGCAATATCAACAGTTACAACTTTTTGCTCTAAAGACAAATCTACCACACGACGAATATCAGCCGCTTCATCCATCAATTTGAAAGCATATTCAAACATCATAGCCGCTGAAAGGATGGTTCCGATCGGATTGGCAATGTTTTTACCTGCCGCTTGTGGATAACTACCGTGAATAGGTTCAAAAACCGACGTATGCAAACCAATCGAAGCTGAAGGCATTAAGCCCATCGAACCTGAAATAACAGATGCCTCGTCCGTTAAAATATCACCAAACATATTTTCCGTCACCATCACATCAAAGCCACCTGGCCACTGGATAATACGCATGGCAGCATTATCTACCAAAAGGTATTCGGTTTCCACATCTGGATACTCTTTTTCAAGTCCTTGCGATACTTCACGCCATAAGCGGGAGGTTTCTAAAACATTGGCTTTGTCAACAATAGTGAGTTTTTTACGGCGTTGTTGCGCATAAGAGTATGCCAAACGCACGATGCGTTCCACTTCGGGTTTCGTGTATTCGCACACGTCCCAAGCCTTATCACGGGTTTCATTTCTACCTTTATCGCCGAAATAGATACCACCAGTCAACTCACGAATGCAGACAAAATCAACGTTTTCAATTAACTCACGTTTCAAAGGTGATTTGTGGACAAGGGAAGGAAAGACCATAATAGGGCGAATATTGGCATAAAGTCCCAGTTTTTTACGCATTGCCAACAAGCCTTGTTCAGGACGTACTTTCGCCGACGGATTGTTATCGTATTTTGGGTCGCCAATAGCGCCAAATAAAACGGCATCCGATTTCATACACAAGTCGTGCGTTTCATCGGGATAGGGATTGCCTACGGCATCAATGGCGCAAGCACCCGTAATGCCATGTTCAAACGACATATCATGGTTATATTTTTTTGCAACGGCTTTCAAAACTTTCAAAGCCTGTTCGATGACCTCGGGTCCAATTCCGTCTCCTGCGAGGACGGCGATGTTCATTTTCATAAAAAAAGTGTTAAGATACTGTCCAAAGGACTCCCTTCGGAGAGGGGGGGTAAAAGAATGATAATAAATTAATTGGACGCAAAAGTACGGCGTAATATTTAAAAATTAGCTAAAATAGAGAAGCCGTTGAAAAGGAAATTTCAACGGCTTTTCTATGTTCATCAAAGCACACTTAAAACCTTCGTCGGCTTGGGGTAATTGGTTTAAAGGTGATATGCTCATAAATATCTGATAAATCAATTGAAACACCAACGGATTTTAAATCAATTTGGGCTTCCATACTTGTCACTTTTGTTTCACGCCATAAATTAGGCTCTTCTTGAAAGCGGGTTTCTACTTGACAAAAATTTTGTTCAATCAATAGATACTCCTTAAAGGAAGGAGCTGTTTTATAATATTCAAATTTATCCCCACGGTCATATTTACTGGTACTGCGCGATAAAACCTCTACAATTAGCAAAGGATTGAGCATTAAAACCTGATTATTGTCATAATATTGAGGTACTTCACAGACAACGACCGCATCGGGGTACACGCCGACATTGAGTTCGGGAAAGTAAATATTTTGATTAGCATTGAAAAGCCTATAAGTTTTATCAAGGGTTTTGAAAGCATTTTTCAAAGCCCAACCTATATTCATGCAAATTTCATTGTGTGGTCCTCTTGCCATGGGTATGCGTTTTATTTCGCCATCATAGTAATCATGGCGTTCTTGAGATTTTTCTTCTCGTATAAGGTATTCTCCCAAAGTGTATAACTTAGGCGAGCGTATAGGTTTTATTTCAGCTAATGGATTTTCTAATACTGTTGGCATCTTTGAAAGTTATTTGTAAGTGTTACAACTCATCTTTTTCTATTACAAAAATAGGCTATTTTAGAATAAAATCAAGATGTTTTTGCTGAAAAAAAATAAAAAATAACAACTTCCTGAGGGGATACTTTTCACCCCATATTTATCAAATTCAACATTTTCTGCGTCGCTTGTATCGCTGAAACCGTTTGGTCAGAATCCAAACCTCGTGTTTTAAACTCCTTCCCATTGTATTGCCACGTAATAATCGTTTCACATAAAGCATCTGTTTTTCCACCGGGGGGAATACGAACCGCATAATCGCTTAAAATCGGTAAAACGATATGTTTTTTCAAGAGAATTTTTTTCAAAGCATTCATAAAAGCATCGTATTGACCGTCGCCTTGTGCGATTTCTTCATAAGTTTGATCGTTGATGCGAATTTGGAGCGTGGCAGAAGGTTTTAGGTTTTTGGAATGGGTGAGAACGTAGTTTAAAATATGTATTTTTTCTTCTACAACACTGCTGCTGTCAATGACATCTGAAATGATATAGGGCAAATCTTCTCTTGTCACCATTTCCTTTCGGTCACCCAGTTCGATGATGCGTTGGGTGACCTTTTTCAAATCGGCATCGGATAGGCGAATACCGAGTTCTTGAAGGTTTTTTTCAATATTGGCTTTACCCGACATTTTACCCAAAGCATATTTGCGCTTGCGTCCAAAGCGTTCGGGCATAAGGTCGTTAAAATAGAGGTTATTTTTATTGTCCCCGTCTGCGTGAATGCCTGCGGTTTGAGTAAAAACATTGTCCCCAACAATGGGTTTATTAACAGGAATTCTAAAACCTGAAAACGTTTCAACGATTTTAGAGACAGAATACAAGGATTTTTCATGTACGCCTGTCCGATATTGAGGCATAAAATCGTTGATAACAGCAATCGCACTGGCTAAAGGGGCATTCCCACAACGCTCACCCATGCCATTGACCGTCAAATGCAAACCATGCGCTCCTGCTCGTAATGCCTCCATCACATTGGCAATGCTGAGGTCATAATCATTATGGGCATGAAAATCAAAATGCGTTGTTGGATAGCGTTCTATGGTTTGTTTTATGAAATTATAAGTTTCTGTTGGTGTTAAAACCCCTAAAGTATCGGGCAAAAGCACCCTTTTTATAGGCTGTTTTGTTAAAAAATCGAGGTATTGAAAAACATATTCAGGGGAACTTCTCATGCCATTGCTCCAATCTTCGAGATAAACATTGCATGAAATGCCGTGTTTGGCGGCTAATGAAATAACGTTAGCAATTTCACTAAAATGCTCTTCTGGCGTTTTACGCAATTGGTGTGTCAAATGATTGAGGGAGCCTTTAGTCAAAAGATTTAAGACTTTTGCACCCGTTTCTATCATCCAATTGATAGATGTTTCACCATCTACAAAGGTCAAAACTTCTACTTTATCTATAAAACCGTTGGCTTTTGCCCAAGTGGTTATTTTTTTCACCGCATCAAACTCGCCTTCGGACACACGAGCAGAAGCAACCTCAATTCTATCCACTTTCACTTCCTGCAAAAGCAATTGTGCTATCGTCAATTTTTCGGTTGCTGAAAAGGATACACCACTTGTTTGCTCTCCGTCTCGGAGGGTGGTGTCCATTATTTCTATGTACTTTTTTGGCATTTTATTGAAATTATTTTAACTTGAATTAGGATTTTTAGGATTATAAGGATTTAATAGGATTTTACCCTCGCCCAAGACGGGCCAGCTGGACAACCGCGGCAGCCATTTCTACCTGGCCATGTACTGGGCCCAGGCGCTCGCCGCGCAGACCGAGGACGCGGAGCTGAAGGCCTACTTCTCCCCCGTCGCCAGAACGCTGGCCGAGAACGAGAAGAAGATCGTCGACGAGCTCAATGCCGTCCAGGGCAAGCCGGCCGACATCGGCGGCTACTATGCATCGAATCCCGCCAAGGCCGGCGCGGTGATGCGCCCCAGCGCCACCTTTAACGCCGTGATCGACCCCCTCGCCGCCTGAGCGCCCGCCTTCGGAACCGTCGTCAAGGGTAGCTGTCATAGCGTTTGCGCTCCCCCACCGCTTTGATTAGGATACAGACGGTCGATAACCACATGCATGCAGCACAAGAACGATTCGGTACTCGAAGCGAAAAAGGCGAAGGTCAAACTTCCGCCTATGTACAAGGTTTTGCTGTTGAACGACGACTACACGCCGATGGAGTTCGTGGTGCTGGTGCTGCAGAAGTTTTTCGGCATGAGCCGGGAGCGGGCGACCCAGGT
>JAYUQN010000428.1:0-4227 GCA_043756725.1 Saprospiraceae bacterium | reverse complement strand
TTCTACCAATCGGTTTTTTCACCCATTCGCCCAACGACGTCCAAGCGTGCGGTGGCATAACGCCTGCATAACAGCCGCGTGTGAAAGGTTCGGCTGCCCAACTGTGGTCGAGATAGTGTTGTGGATGTCGGGCTTCTTCGCCAAAAAAGGTCGAAAAGCTGTTTAAAATGCTTGCTTTTCTGTCTTCTGGTGACAAATTTGAAAACTGTTTGGCTTTGTCGGCTAAAACAAAGCCCATTAAAATACCTTTACTGCCGTCTTTGGGCGAAGTGTCGAAAGTGACGGTTGTAAAACCTGAATCGGAGGCAGCGAGACCATTTAAGCCTTTGTCACGCCAAAAAGGTTTGTCATAAATGGCGTAGGTTTTCCAGACTTGACCCATCGGGATGCGCTGTGTGAGTTGCTCCCGATTAGAGGGTAAAAAAGGGTCGTAGTCAATTTGCCCTGCCAAAGTTGGGGGTAAAGCGACGACGACATATTTTGCTTTAAAACTGAATCCTTCGCCCGACACAATCACCTCGTTATCCGTTTGCCGAATCTGTTTCACCACTGTATTTAAGAGGATTTTACCTTGCAAAGTTTCAGCCAAACGCTGGGCAATAGGTTGCATACCGCCTACAAAACGCTCTTGTTGTGCACCTTTATCAATATTCATCAAAGTGTCAAAATCACCACCCGATTTGGTATAAAACAGAGCGTGTAGCATGGAAACTTCCGCAGGATGCGCTGCAAAAATGGCTTCGGAAGCTATTTGAAACAGCATTTTAGCTTTGTCGAACGACATTTGTTGCTGCATCCAAGTCCACAAAGTCATATTATCGAAGTGGTCAGCTTGGGGTGTCAGCCACGGTTTTTCGAGGTTTACAGTCTTGCTGAGTTTATTGATTTTTTTAATTGCCCCATCGAGACTTAATAAAGCACCAATGGGCAAAGGCGGTATCAAACCCTTATAATGCTTGATTTTATCGTTGGCAAAGAGGGTACTTTTACCCGTATCGTAAGTTTTAAACGTTTCAATATTAAATGTCCGAGCCAAGTCGTAAAGCCTATCTTGCGTGGGACCGACCCACGCCGCACCTAAATCCAAGTATGAGCCATCGGGCAAGGTTTGGGTGAAAACTCTACCGCCTACACGGTCACGGGCTTCTAAAAGGAGTATATTTTTACCCGCTTTGAGTAATTGGCTGGCTGCGGTTAAACCTGCGAAACCTGCACCGATAACAATTACATCTTCCATATTTTATTTTTTATAAAAATCTTTCACAATCTCAATCGTGTAATCCACTGTCAATTGCACGGCGTTCCTATTGACATTGGATAGGGTATCTTCGGGACGGTGAATATAGGTTGGCAAGCCTGTTTTATCTACCGATGTGAGGGTCAAACAAGGAATGCCATGCCGTGCAAAGGGAGCAGAATCCACATTGGTTGTTCGGAAAGGACGTTCGATAATGTTGTTGAATTTAGGGTGCGTTTCAGCAATTTTACGCGCCGTTTTGTAGATGTCAAATTTAGTATAGTCTATGGTTGAAAACATTTTGGTGTCTTTGATGATAAAAACATTGTCAAAACCTACATTATCAAAATTGATAAGGGTTGTATTGTCTAAGTTGGTGTTTTTATAAAAATGAAAAGCACCTATTAAACCGACTTCCTCTGCGCCTATCAATAAAAGCTCTACCTCTAAATTTGGAATAGGGTTTTGCCAAAAATGACGGGCTACTTCTACGGCTGTCACTACGCCTGTGCCATTGTCATTGGCACCATTAGAATAGCCATACCGCCAAAAATCTAAGCCAATCCAGAGCATTTGAAACAACAAATATACGATAAACACCCCCCTCAGTATTTCGACCCATTTTGGCGTAAAATCAATCAAATAAGTGCCGCAACAAAGCACAGTGAGCAACATGACGACCAAATTGAACCACAAAGATTTTTCAAAACCTTGTAACAACTTCGGATGATACATGATGGATATGGGGACGGTATCCCAATGCGCCATTAAAATAAGTTTAGATTTCCCAGATATACTCCCCTCAGTCCCGCTTCCATCGGGATTCAAAATATTTTGGGTATTTTGCAGCTTTTTACCTATAAAATTATGGGTCGTCACTTGTGGCGGCAATTTACTCAACCATACAGGATGCCAGTCGAAAAAGGCATAAATAGATACCACTGCTGTCAACGTAAGGAGCATTGCAATTAGAGGATAAAATGGTGCAAGGCATAAACCCACAACCATACCACCTAAAGCCCACCAAACAGTTGCCATAAAATGGGGTGGCGATGAAAACGCTTGTTTTTCAAGCCGAATAGAGTCGTTTTTCAAGTAATCCGCAATGATATCAAAGGTTTGGGCTTCGTAAGGGCTACCGACGGCACGGTGCGGGAGGGCGGTAAGGCGGTTTAATAGGTCTTTCATTTTATTCAACGGCTATTGTTTTCAATAATAGCAGCTAAATTAAGAATTTATATTAGGGATAAAGCTTTAGACTAAGTTTTTTGAAAAAACTTAACCTAAAGTTACGAAAAACGAAAAATCCGAGCCACCACAACAGCAACTCGGATTTTTACTAAACTAAAATTATCTACATTATTACAAATAAGATTTCATTTCAGAACTGTTGTAAGATTTACGCAAACGGCGAATAGCGCGCTCTTTAATTTGACGAACCCGCTCACGTGTCAAACCAAAGGCTTCACCAATTTCTTCAAGCGTCAAAGGTTTGAATTCATTTAAGCCATAATAAGCTGAAATAACTTCTTTTTCACGTTCAGACAAGATAGACAAACCTTGTTTCACTTCTTCACGCATGGACTCTTCCAACAACATAGTGTCAGGCAATACATCGTCAGAGCTGATGAAAACATCGAGCATAGTGGCATCACTATCTTCGCCACCAATCGGAGAATCCATAGAGATGTGGCGGGTGTTAGAACGCAACATATTAGAGACTTCTTTGGGTGTCATTTCGAGCAATTCGCCCAACTCTTCATTGCTTGGCTCACGCTCAAACTCTTGAACGAAAGAAATGAAAGCTTCATTGACACGGTTGTATGAGCCTACCTTATTCAAAGGCAAGCGCACAATACGGCTGTGCTCAACTATAGATTGCAGGATAGATTGACGAATCCACCAAACCGCATACGAGATGAATTTGAAACCTTTGGTTTCATCAAAACGACGCGCCGCTTTCATCAAGCCGACATTGCCTTCATTGATAAGGTCACTCAAAGTCAAACCTTGATTTTGATACTGTTTAGCAACCGAAACAACGAAGCGTAAGTTGGCTTCGGTAAGGCGTTCCAAAGCCTTTTCGTCACCTGCACGAATACGGCGAGCCAAAGCCGCTTCATCGTCAGCAGAAAGCATGGAAATCTTACCGATGTCGTTCAGGTATTTGTCCAGCGCAAGACTTTCGCGGCTGGTAATTTTGTTAGTGATTTTTAACTGGCGCATAGTTGCTTCGGTTTAAAATAAAGTTAGTGATTATAATATAAGATACGTAATTAAAAAAAAAAAAGTTGCTTACTTGCATCTAAAACTATTGACAAATTCAAAAAAAAGTCTTACAAGCAAGTCTATTCTATAAGTACAAAATAATTGCCAAAAAAGTTCCCGAAGTTTTAAAAAAAAAGGATAAAAATGATAAAAAATTAAATTGGGTTAAAATTTATTATTTTTGAAAAATTTTAATCTATAACAATCTAATTATCAATATTTTATATAAGTTAAAATTGATTTATCTCATTCCTACCCTAATCAGATAGGATTTAAAAACTACTCTTTTAGGTTAGAGTTTTGTGACATCCTTTTTTAATACGTTTCTTTAAAAACGTTATCCTCGCTCCTAATTTGTGCTAAAGCAAATGTAGTCAATTAAACTTACATGTTTTATAATGATATGAAAAGTTTAATAATTTTTTAACACATTACAAACTCTAAAATTTTCGCCTTCGCTAAAAAAATAAGTAAAAAATTCTATTTTGAATAAAAAAACTATATTTTTGCTTTGATTTAAAAATTAAAACAAACATACTATGTACGTTGCTTCACTAAACCTCGATTTATTTTTTAAAAAAGTTTTTTCTAATAAGCGGATTGCTAAAGCATTCTTAGAAGATTTGTTAGGTATTACAATTACTGAAATAAAGCTTTTGTCTGTTGAAAATAAACTTACAGACGATGCTGTCGCAGTAAAGTTTGATTTTCGATGCAAAATA